>JBEAPS010000190.1:0-6091 GCA_041164285.1 Pseudomonadota bacterium | reverse complement strand
CACCAAGGCCAGTTGTTAAGTGTGTTGATTCAGAAACTCTCCAAATCTTTCCGGCGACGAAGGCACCTAGCCGGTGGAAACCTTCACGTTGGTAATCACAGGTGACAACCTCTTTAAAATCGTTGAATTGACTGCCACCTTCCTGCAATTCTTGCGTCACAATTTTTGTTGATGAGCTATACTTTCCGAGCATAAAGGCCGAGCTGAAATAAACCTCACCAATATTGCCGAAGTCTGGAAGAATAAAATCAGCGCGAACTCCTAAGTTAATCGATTTCATTTTCGTGTCGCCCTGCATGCCATAGTGAAACACCGTGGTTGGACCGATATGAAAATTTTTATTAACGGCTTGCATGACCTCGATATCAAGAACACCTTCATCACTTACTGCCGCCATTCCCAAAAATGGGAGCTGTTGAATTCGAACATAAGAGTGGTTTTTGAATTTAGTTTGAACTTTCCCTCGAGGATCGTCGTCTATGTTTGTATCTGACTCATCTGAGTAGCTGTCGCTGTTTTGAGCTTTGGCATAAAATTTCTGCTTTCGTTTGGTGGATGCCATCAAATCTCTCTTTGGCGTGGCGAAAGCCTCGAAAGGCACTCCAAAAGTCAGAGCAGAGAAAAGAGCTACGAATGTAAAAAGATTGTGTCTCATGGGATATCCTCCTGTCGATGTTCCCTGTTGAGCCTCTACGCAAGCTTTCTGCCAAGTTTTATTTGAGTAAATTCGGTTATTTATAATTTTAATAAAATTGAGATAGATTCATTATATGAATGTTGTATTCATTTTTTGTCTATTTCAGGTTTGATTGCTTAGGGGTGTCCAGCAAGACCGTCACAATCCCCCATGAGTGAGCTGGATATTCAACTGAATCGATGTCGTGACTGAGGTGTGTAATTGACATCACCCTGATAAGCATGTCGTTTTTTTTTATACTGTTGATGGTTTGGTAGAGCTTATAGAGTCACGCAGGAATGCAATTGAGCTTCGAAGCCAAGTGAAGCGTTTTGAATGGAAGGGATATTTATGAACCTGTGGATTGCAATTGCTGTAGTTGCCGTCGCTGTGTTGTATTTAATCAGTAATTACAATGCACTCATTGAAAAGAGAAATCGATTTCGAAACGCTTTTTCTCAAATTGATGTTCAGCTTGAGCGCAGATATGACTTGATTCCTAATTTGGTTGAGACAGCGCGAGCTTACATGGCGCATGAGAGGGACACCCTCGAAGCCGTTATAAGTGCACGCAATCAAGCACAGGCTGCCTGTCGGAAAGCAGCAGGGAGTCAAGGCAGTCCCGAATCAATTGCTCAGCTAGCACAAGCTGAAGGGTTACTCAGCCAGTCATTGGGAAAGTTTTTTGCTTTGGCTGAAAGCTATCCCGACCTAAAAGCACAGTCGACCATGTCCCAACTCATGGAAGAGATGACGTCAACTGAGAACAAGGTTTCCTTTGCTCGTCAAGCCTATAATGACAGTGTGATGCACTATAATTCTGCAAGAGAGAAGTTTCCTGAGATGCTTTACGCAGGTGCATTTGGCTTTAGTGAGGCTGCTTTTCTAAAACTCGATACAGATGAAAAAAGAGCCGCGCCCAAGGTACAGTTTAGCTGACCTTAAGAGTATCAAGGAGATTTTGTTTTTCGGAGACTCCACTTTTCTTGAGTGAAGCCAAAAGGCCATGAACAAGAGTTTGTGAGCTCTAGCCAAACGTCAGTTCGATTTAAAGTTTCATCATCGTTGAAATCGTCAAAAAGCCGAGTTCCTTTATGAATGAGCACAGGGATCCGGGTGATGGTGAGTTCGTCTAGCAGGCCAGATTGAATGAACTGCCGTACGACCTCACCCCCGTCTACGTAGACTTTTCGATGGCCTTTCTCTTGCAGCATTTGGGCCAAATTAGCGACACTGGCTGAAACAACACTCACTCCAGGAGGCAATTCCGCCGCATCACGTTGAATTCCCAGTCGTGAGAGAACATAAACCTTTTTTCCAACGTATGGCCATTCGGGAAAACTCATAACCTTATCGAAGGACTTTCTTCCAAGAACGATACAGTCTATCGAACTGAAAAATTCAGAATACCCACAATCTTCGCCACTACTGACAAGAGCGTTTGCTTTTTCAAGCCAATCTATGCTTCCGTCGCGCCGAGCAATGTAACCATCTAAACTTGTGGCGAGAAAAGCTGCAAACATAGTCATGGTGTCTCCTTCTTGCTCAGGACATCTGATTCTGAATTCAGTAAGGCGTTATGCAACGTTTTTAGAGTGCTAAACCCAATTGGTCAGACTTTGTTTACGCAAAGCTTCATAAAGGAGTGAGCGCTCCGTTACTACCATTTCACGTTCACACATCTTACTTCCAAGGTGGCCGCGGTGATCGTCATAGGGATTGCACACAGCAAGTCTGTTGTCTTGCAGCGGGGCAGCACCGACGTTCAGCAGATCACTGAAAAGCTCTGTATCGACATCCGAAAAATCGCAGGTTAACGAGATGCCCGTTACGTATTGAAGGCCATGAGCCCGCGCCAGAGCTTTTGCTAAAACTGTTTCGCTGACGGCATGAATTTCAAGCAAAACATCAGCGATGGACATTTTCCATTGCTCAGCAAGTCTAGATGCCACAATCCAATCGACATCATCGAGATCTGACATGTTTCTGAGCGCCTGAAAAAATTCGGGTAAGAGTACCGGGTGGTGTTGACTCATTCAGTTCGACCCCTTTGGGAGTGCGCGTTCTCTGAGTTCATTAATTCTTTTCACCACTCTCCTGCGCGACTGAGACCATTCAGTGTCGCTGCTCAGTCTCCATTCAGGTAGCGCTTTAAAGATGTTTTCTGCTTTCTCAAAGTATTTGAGCGCTTCTCCAAATTCACCCTGTGCTAGTTTGAGCTCACCCAAATGCTCATAAATGACAGGTTCAGAAGATTCAATTTTTTGGGCTTGATTCAGGTATCGCTCTGCCTCGGAATACCTTTTGAGCTTGAAGTAAATCCAACCGAGCGAGTCCAAGTAAAAACCGTTTTTTGGCTCCGCTTTAAGAGCTCTTTGAATCAGTGATAAAGCAAACTCCAACTTCTCATTGGCTTCGCCAAGTGTGTAACCTAGATGGTTGAGAGATTGAACATGATTGGGAAAGCGTATGATTAATTTTTCAAGAGCTTCAATAGAGGCAAGTCGCGATTCAGTGTGTTCAAGGTAGGCTGCTTTCAGATACTGGAGGTCAGGACTTTTTGAAAAAGCTTTCAGTCCCATCGCAATATACTCTTGTGCTGCTGCAAAGTTACCTACTTTCGCAAATGACGATGCTAAAAAGCGGTAATCGTCAGCGTCCAATGTTTTTGCAAAGCGCTCAGCATAGTTTTTCAAAAGGGGCGTGATTTCCTCGAACTTTCCGGTCTCTGTGGTCAGTACTATAATTCTCTGGCGCGCTACTTTTGCAATATCAGTTTCACCTTGCACGAGAAGGTACAAATTGAACGCACCTTCCGTGTTGTTAAGCCGCTCTTCGCATTGAGCAGCATAAAAGTTCATGCGATCTTTGTCTTCCGCCTTATCGACGAGCAAAAGGAATCTTTTCTTAGCCTCTACAAAGTCCTCAAGTTGGAAAAGGACGTATCCCAATTGAAATGTGAGGTCGGGGTCGAATTGTTGTCCATCATTGGTAGTGGATTCAAGTCTGAGAAGTAACCTTCTAGCTTCCTGAAATTTATTGAGGCGCAGGAGCTGAGTTACGTAATAACGAGCAAGTGTGTCATTTTCTGGCTGCTTATCGTATGCTTCACGAAAGTACTTTTCAGCCGCCTCAAAGTTTTCCTCTTCAGATGCAATGAATCCTGCGAGCGTCCAGCCTTCGATATTCTCTGGTGCAATTTTAAGTAGTTTATCTAGAAGGTTTTTTGCCTCTTTATACTGTTTTTCATCAGAGCGAATTCGAGCAAGTCTCAACAAAAAATGAGGGGACTGAGGCATCGATGCAATGGCCCCAAGCAAAATATCCTTTGCCTTTGCCTTTTGCCCTGCCTCAATCAAAACGGAAATATAACGAATTGCGATGTCCTCATCAGTCGGATGCTGTTTGTGAGCCTTCGATAGAATATCTATGGCCTCTTTGCGGTTTCCACGCAGCTGGGCAATATACGACTGTGCCAAGGCAGGTTCAGGACTATTTGGATAAAATAGACGCAGTTTTTTTGCGATCTGATCGGCTTCAACCAGCTCACCACTCATTGTCGTAAGGCGAACAAGTTCAATACCCGAGACCAGAGTGGGGTGAGATTTAAAAACCGCTCTCATCAGGCTGGTTGCAGGTTCAATTTGTTTTTGATTGATGAATTGCTCAGCCATAAGAAAAGCAAGATCGGCTTCCGGATCAGAGAGCGGAGGCTTTGACAAGCGCTCAATTGCTTTATCCCAATCAATTTCCTCATTAGCATTCATTTTCAAGCGCGCTGGTTTCTGGCCGTCTTTTAGCATTGGGGTGATAGACTCACTTTGGCCCTTGTCGGTTGACTTACAGGAAGCAAGCGTGAGTGCACTCAATGCAACAACGCTCAAAAGCATCAGACTTGACCTAAATCTCATAATTTTCATTCAAGCATCCATCAGTGTGTTTTGAAGTTTTCTTGGTAGTCCGTCAAAGGAACCGCTTGACATAAAAACAATCGTATCTCCAGCTTGAGCCATCTGTTTCAGATGCTCGAGAAGCATTTCGTTTTCTGTAAAATATCGAGCTTTGGAGCCAATGAGCTCAGCAACTTTCTGACCATCGAGGACCTCAGTTGCATGCAATCTCATGTCTAATGGCACCTTGCCGAGAAGGACTATGTCTGCATCTTTAAAGCTTTGTGCCAATTGCGCTTGTAACACACTTCTTCGCATCGTTGCATTTCGAGGATCAAAGCAGACAATCAACCGGCCTGTGCGTTTTGCAGAGTTTACGTATGAACGAAAAGCATCCAGAGTAGTTGTAATAGCAGTGGGGTGATGGGCAAAATCATCGAATATTACGATGTCGTTTTTTGTGCTTATGAGCTCGAATCGACGTTTGACTCCAAGAAAAGTTTTGGCAGCTGAGCTCCAGTTCTGAATTTCCTGCTGGCTGAGAGTCACCGAGGATAAATTCTGATGAGTCGCTTTTTCTGTTGTTTCTATAACTTTCAATGCATGGAGAACTGCTAAAGCAGCGGTAGTGTTCATTGCGTTGTGAAGACCAAAGAGCCTTGTTTTAACATTAATACGAGTGTTATCCGGTGCGATACAGTCAGCACTGAGTCCTTCTGTTTCTGTCAATGTCGATGCTAGGTGCCAAACCGGACCTTTCACATTTGAATTGTTTTTTCCAAACCAAATCACGGGTGCTTGTGCTCGTTCAACCACATTGACTACACGTGGGTCATCCATGTTCGCAACAACAATTCCTCCCCGATCACGAGTTAAGCATGCGAGACGATAAAATTCCTCTTCAATAGCCTCTATGTTTGGATAGATGTCAGCATGGTCGAACTCGATGTTGTTGATGAGAGATATGCTTGGCTCGTAGTGAAGGAATTTGGGTCCCTTATCAAAGAGGGCAGAGTCGTACTCATCTCCTTCAAGAACAAATATGCCACCTAATCCCAAACGAAAGCCATGCTGAAAATTGGCCGGTGAACCTCCGACGAAAAGCGAGGGATCTCGACCGAGGTGATTGAGCATTTGAGCAATTAAACTTGTAGTACTCGTTTTTCCGTGGGTACCACTTACAATGATGTTTTTTGTCTTATGAAGAAAAAAACGACGCAAGGACGAGGGGAAGCTCATTGTCGGTATATTCAATTCAAGGAGTGAATGCATTTCGGCATTTGGTTTAAGCTCTGCGTTTTTTCTGCTGATGACATTGGCAAGAACTACCCCATCAGGGTGCAACGATTCCAGAGTTTCTTTATGGTAACCGACGATTGGTTCGAGGCCGATATGTTTTATAACTTCATCCATCGGCGGATAAATCGGATTGTCACTTCCAGAAATTGAAAAACCGGCAGAACTAAATAGACCAGCAACAGCTGCCATTCCTGTACCACCAATTCCGGTGAAGTGGAGCTGAGGC
>JBEAPS010000189.1:0-4069 GCA_041164285.1 Pseudomonadota bacterium | reverse complement strand
GCAGGAATGTAGGATTCGAAAGGTTTTTGCTTAGCCATGCTGACGACGAAATTTGTTCATGAAATCTGCAAAATAACGTGCAGACTCGATTGAAATGCCATTGTACATAGATGCCCGAATTCCTCCGAGGGTTCGGTAACCTTTGACTTCAAGAATTCCTTCCTTTTCGGCCTCTTTCACAAAAAGTTGGTCCAATTCAGTTGTGGGGAGTTTGAAAACGAAATTATGACGGGATCGATTTTGCTCCACAGCATGGCCCCTATAGAAGCTGCCGTCGACCTCTGTGTAAACAAGCTTTGCTTTTTCTAAAGCCCAGCGCTCCATTGTTTCTAATCCACCCACGGATTTCATCCAATGCAAGTATCGGTTCATCACAAAGATTGGAAACACTGGTGGAGTGTTCAGAATGCTTTGAGCGTCGAAAATTGAACAATAGTTTAGGGCGTTTCCTAAAAGGTTCTTTTTGGCAGTATTTCGTGCTGCCTCGAAAATATCTTTTTTTATAATGACAATAGAGCAACCAGCGATGCCAAAGTTCTTCTGAGCGCTTGCATATATTAAATCGGTCTTATCCCATGGAATATCCCGCCGAGATGCCAGAGAACTCGTCATGTCTAGGACAAGCGGCACTCCTCCGGGGAAGGAAAGATGCTGGTATTCAGTGCCCTCAACGGTATTATTGACAGTGACGTGGAGGTAGCGGGCATTGTCAGGAATCTTCCAGTTTTCAGGCTCTCCAAGTGAGCTCAGAGTTGGGTTTCCGTCGTACACGACTGCTACATTTCGATTAGAAGCTTTGGCGTCTACGGTAGCGAGGTGTGCCCATACACCTGTTTCAGTGTATGCGATCGTGTCTCCGGCCTCGGAGAGATGATTGATGAGCAGTGAAAAATGCTGCTGTGCACCAAATGGTGTTATGAGCAGTTTGTGCGATGAGGGAACTTCAAGCACATCGTTTGCCAGCTTAAGTGTATCCTCATTAAGTTGGGTATATTGTTTAGACCGGTGTGAAATCTCCATGACGCTAACACCGATCCCGAACGTGTCGAGGAGTTCATGTTTGATGAGCTCACGAACGGCCTGTGGCAGACTTGCTGGGCCGGGGCTGAAATAATGTGTTGTCATGATGAATCCCCAAGGTAGTTACACACTGAAGGTTATGTACCAAAGGATGACTCAGAGGAAAAGCAATCTAGAAGCGCGAATTCATTTGAACATAGACGTCTTTGCCATCAGAGCTTCCTAAGTCCCAGCCCCAGTTGCCGTTCTCGACCCCTTGGTCTTGGGGTTGACTGTAAGGCATCCCGTAGGCCTGTGCTACAGGTCGGCGCAGGCTGTAAAGCGCAAGTGCGCTTCCAAGCACAAATCCGATCGATGCACCACCTGACACAACTCTCAGGTTGGAGACCGTGTTCTGGGGAATGAATGGAAGCATGGCTGTTCCGATCGCCGCACCAAAAACGGCACTGTACCCAGCAGTTGCAAAAATCTCGTGAAATTGCTCTGTTCCAACAATTGCTTGCGCTTGCGCCTGATTTTTAGTGAAAACAGTCAAGCTCAGAAGTATAAATAACTTCAGTGGCTTATTTCGTGCTGATGGCGATCTTTTGACCAAAATCATAGTGACCCCTCGTAGCTGTTGGCAATATTGGCCCATTCAACTCCGAGCGTATCATTGGATGTGAGCAGTTGGATGTTGAAGACTTGACAACCTCGGCAGCAGTGAACTATCTCGCCTGTCAGGATGCTGCGTTAGCTCAATAGGTAGAGCAGTTGATTTGTAATCAACCGGTTGGGGGTTCGATTCCCTTACGCAGCTCCACTCTTTAGTTGCACCCTTCATCTTCACATGTTTCCGGAATTTGCATAGCCTGCATTGCCGACCGAACGGCTGATTGCAACTTCTGTGGATCTTTTGCGTTCAGAAACGAGAAGTCTATAGCTGGAGTGCTTCCGCGCTGACCAGGTATTGTTTTTCCAATAGTTAATTTTTTGGATGTAATCCCAGCGGATACCAAAGCATCTCTGACGACTCTTGCATAGTCTTTGGTTACGGTATCAATTCTGAGTATGCCCCATTCACTCTCAGAATCCCTCAAGCTCTCCGCAAAATCTATCAAAAAGGCTTGCGATTCTGTTGTCAGTGTCGGGTAACCTGGGTCTGGATAAAAGATGACCAAACCGTCGAGAATGACTTTGACCAAATCACGAGTCACTTTGAATTTATATTCTTGCTTTTGATATTTAACAATTCTTTTTTCTTCTGTTTTTGTGCTTATCTCTTGAACTGTGAGAATTTCGGGCTGAACAAAAGGAAGTCCGACTTGAATTCCAGCCATCATGTATGCGCCTAACCACTCTTTGTCATTGACCGGCATCATAACACGACCAACAAATCGAGTATTCAGGTCAGTATCGAAGATTTGATAACCACCCTGTGCCCCTAAAACGATACTCAGATTTTTTCGAGCTGTTCGGCTGTCATAGCCAAGGTCTGCAGGATAGCGCAGCTGAACAACCGGACCAGAAAAAATATCGCTCCTTATTCGATAACTCGGAGCAACTTCTATCATTGTTCCCGAGAGCTTTAGACCGACGTCGTCAATGAGCGTAGTATCACCGAAATCTGAGGACAGCGTGACGGGCTCAGCTCCTGTGAGACTGTAAAACCACCAACCCAGACCTGCGTCGATGATAAATTTGTCGAGCAGAATGCTACCGAGTGCCTTACCTTCAAGTGCAAGGCCAAATTTTGGGCCATAGTCCTTCAATGAGGTTGCCGGAAATGCTGAAAGTAAACCAATGTCGGCTGCAAATATCAAACTGACTCCGAGTTCTTCCAAAGCGCTCCTTTGACGCTCAGAGGAAACTATTTTTTTGCTCCCTGAAGTGACTGGGCTTTTCAGGCTTGGGCCAGTGTCAGCCTCTATTGACTCGGGAGTGTCGGAAAACTGATCACTTTGTGCAAACGAGGGTAGTGAATGCGTCAAGTTGCTTAAAGCCATCAAGCATATCACCATTTGTATATTCATAATTTTCATATTGCTCTCCGACTAGCCGTTCCCATTTTTTTTTTCAGTCAAGGCCGGGATCCCACACAGGCTCTTGCGGAGCTGTGTCCATTTCCGGCAGTTGTTCAAGTACAGACGGAATTTCAGTTTGTTTGACTCCAAAGAATTTGTTTTGCACTGAATCAATTTTTTGTCTCAGAGTGCGAGGGTCTTTGACACCGATCGGTCGAATTTCAACTCGCCTGTTCTTTGCAAAATCGACTTCCGACTCTTCTTTTTCTACGAGCCTTTGCTTTGATCCCATGCCCACAATGACAAGACGCGACTCGTCGAGACCAGCGCTCATCAGTGCATTTGCAACCGCCTTTGCTCTCATCGCAGAAAGTCTTAAGTTGTAGTCAGCCGCTCCTTGGCTGTCAGTGTGTCCCTCTACTATCAGCTTTTCCCATAGGGCAGATTGCTCGTTGAGTACAATTCCCATTTCAACAATAAAGTTTTCAGATTTTTGGCTCAATTCATCACTATTAAGTTTAAAGTTGATCAGGCGCGAGTCAAAAACGAAGACGATATTGTCATCAAACTCCGTCTTTCGAGATTGTAACGGTATAACTTCAGTGACGACCTTGGTTTTAATGCGAGTTTCTTTCTTTGTGTTTATAATCGTCGCACCCTTATTGATGAAAGAGCCGAGACCAGCGTGCAGGTTGAAAACATATGCATCACGTCGAGTGCCGGTCAGAGATACTGTAAAGCTTGCACCAAGTCTTGAAATATAGTTTTTGAATGGAGTTTCGTAAACGAATTGCGGTCCGACGAAGACATTGTAAACTTCGTCAAGATCCTCTCCATCTCGAAGTGAGCTGAAGCCTGCTCTTTTTTGCTTTGAATACAGTGCGGTGGCAAGCAAGCCAGCCTGAAACTTTTGTTTGAATTTTATTCGTGCGGCCCCTTCGATCATGAGGGACGATTGAGTTTTTGAGTATGGTTCGCTAATAGCAACAATGGGAAAGTTTTCATTGTCTATGTCGACCTGACCAATTCTGGAGCCCGAGTAAGTT
>JBEAPS010000188.1:0-10455 GCA_041164285.1 Pseudomonadota bacterium | reverse complement strand
CGAGGCATTTTCGTCTGGAAGGCTGGTTTGGAAGTTTTTAGATGAATGGCAATTTGACTTGTCGGTTAACATGGCAAGAACGTCAAATGGGCGCCCATTGGCGCGCAGAGCTCTCAAGGATTTGATACGCTCCGAGTTGAGCTTTCGATTTTAAGTGTTTGCTTAACGGCGTGTGAGCGGATTCATGAAAACCGTTTTTTCTTTTTTCTTCGTTATTTTGTTTTTTTTGTCTTCGCAATCTGCGGAGGCATTTGTGTTTTTGGGTCCACACAAACCTCGCCTCAAGCCAACAGACGGTCGCATTGTTAAATTCGCTCTCACCAATGAGGCGCCGGCTTTTGTCGACAAGGATGAATACGCAGATGGTTACTTTGCTCAGTTGAGTGACTCTGAGACTTTTGAATTGTTAGTTGCGGAGTCGATGCGTATTTGGAATGAGGTTCCGCAATTGGCAATTGAATTGGCGATAGATTCAAACGCAACCGGCTTCATAGATCCGGATGATGGTGTTTTTTCGATTGGAATAGGAAACCTTGACACTCAAGCAAGTGGTTTAGCATACCCTGTGGAGAACATTGCTGACCCTACGGAAATTCGTGATTGTGATATCCAGGTTGCACAGGATGTGGTCTCTATTCCTTCATTTGTTTTCGTTATGGTTCACGAACTTGGACACTGTTTAGGTTTGGGTCATAATCACTCAGACCCGACGGCGATTATGGGTTACTGGCAGCCTGCCAATGAGATTGCGCTAGGCTCAGATGACGTCGCCGGAATCTTGAGTTTGTATCCGCCAGCGACAAGCGCACAGCTAGATACGTTTGCTCCTTGTGGAAGTATTGCGCAGCCTGCTTCACGCGAAGCAGGCTCCCAGGGTTTGTGGCGCTCTTATGGATTTGCCTACTTCCTTCTATTGTTGCCAATCGGAATGTTGGGTTTGCGAAGGGTCTTTATGACATGGTCATGCCGCCATCGACGGCAAACGTCTGTCCCGTAATATAATTCGACGCATCGGTGGCGAGGAAAACAGCCATTCTCGCTATCTCAATCGGATCGCCTAATCGCTCCATCGGGATTTGCTTGAGTACATTTTCGATGAGTTTATCACCATGAGCTGATGTCATGTCGGTTGTGATATAGCCTGGACAAATTGCATTGACTTGAATATTCCGCGAGGCCAATTCTTTTGCCAGACTTTTAGTCAATCCAAGAATACCGGCCTTACTTGCAGCATAAGCAGCCTGCCCTGTGTTTCCGGTGAGGCCAATGACCGAAGAGATATTAATTATCTTTCCTGCTCTTTTACGCATCATACCCATCGTCACGGCTTTTGTGCACAGAAATGAGCCTTTGAGATTTGTATTGATATTAGCGTCCCATTCCTCGTCTCGCATTTTGATGAACAAATTATCGCGCGATACCCCGGCATTGTTTACGAGAATATCGAATCCTCCGAGTTCTTTTTCCAGGCTCTTGAGTGTGTCGGCGACTTGAGTGCTGTTTGAAACGTCGAATTGAACCGCACTTGCCTGACCACCGATTGCTTCGATCGCTGAAACTGTTTCCTCGGCTGCGGCAGCGTTGCCCGCATAGTTGACAATGACCTTCGCTCCGCATGCGCCCATGGCAATGGCAATGGCACGGCCTATGCCTCGCGAGCCTCCGGTAACGAGTGCGAGTTTTCCCTGGAGAGCGTCGTTTTTGAATGTTTTTCTAATAGATTCAGCGTCTTGTGTTAGCTGCGATAAAACCGTATTGTTTGTCATCATTGGCTCCTGAAAGAGTTTTGCAGGTCACGCTGGGCAAAACTCATAGCTGAAATTCTCTGAGTTGGCCACGAACTCAATTATTTGGGTTGTCTTGAGCATCAAGCAGAGTTGGGGTATAGCCGTAGCGTCGCACTTTGACCATGCTCTCATGGCGAAATAGGTAGACGCAACGGACTTAAAATCCGTTGGCCGCAAGGCCGTGCCGGTTCGATTCCGGCTGAGAGCACCAGCCCATCCAGTCTCAACAGTTCAACCACCCAGGTGGCTCACATGACAATTCGATATGACCAGCTTTTTTCAAAGAGACATAGGGAATCATGGTCCGGAATCACGCCGGACGAATTGTTCGAGTTCATAGAGCCCAAGTGCCAAGAAATGCTGACGCGCGCGGAGCTTGTCAGCAGACTCAAAGAAGGTCGAAGGCTTCGAGTCAAATTTGGTATCGACCCGACAGGTTCGCAAGTTCATTTGGGGCATTTAGTTCCCATGTTGCTATTGAATCAGTTCGCAAAAGCTGGTCATCAGGTTGACTTCATTGTTGGTGGGTTCACAGCGCGAATTGGAGACCCTTCTTGGCGTGAGTCTTCGCGGTCGCCCCTGACACTCGAGCAGATCGATGCCAACATGAAAACCTACCGTGCTCAAGTTGAGACGTTCGTGGATGTTGAACAGTTTGTTTTTCACAACAATGCAGACTGGATTGACAGTCTTTCCCCTAAAGAGCTTTTTGAATATCTCCAATGCGTTACTTTGTCGGAGGCGACACAGCGAGACGATTTTCGTCAGCGGATGAAGCAAAATCATGGAGTTTCACTTGCAGAAGTTTGTTATGGGATACTCATGGGTGTCGACTCTGTTCATCTCAAAAGTGACATTGAACTCGGAGGCGTCGATCAACTTTTGAATTTCCAACAATGTCGCAGTCTCATGCGTCAGCGTGGTCAAAAGGAGGAAGTCGTGCTCATGACTCCCATACTCGAGGGGACTGCCGGAGATGGCAGAAAAATGAGCAAAAGTTTTGGAAATTATATTGCACTGAATGAAGCCGCCAAAGATAAGTTTGGAAAGATTATGTCAATTCCAGACACTTTGCTGCTCCAGTATTATAAGGCGTTTGCTGACGTTCGGAGTTCTGAGCTGGAGTCCTTGACTCAGTTTTGCATGTCGAGCCCTTTTGAGGCCAAAAAGCAACTGGGCACAATCGTTGTTGCTCTGGGTGATGGTCTGGACGCTGGTTTGAGAGAACGGGAAGAGTTTGAAAAGTTCTTCTCAAAGAAAGTGATTGATGACTCATCGACAATTGAACTGTGCATGCGGGGAGCGGCAAGCGTTTTTGAAGCACTTGCTGCCTCGGGCGAATTTTCGAGTAAGAGTGAGCTTCGTCGGTTGTTTGAGCAAAAGGGGGTGAAACTCGTCAAAGGTGATGACGAATTGGCACTTTCACTCGCTGATACGGCTGAAGCAGGGCAAATTGTGAAGGTTGGAAAACGAAAAGTATTTAAAGTTTCTGTCGGCTGACAGGCACCCAGCAAAGCAGACTGCCTGAAGGTGCTTCAGGCCACGGAAACACTCCAAGGAGGAGTGGTTGTGAGTGACTTTGGTGCTGCTCCAAGGATGGATTGGAGCCTGCAAGGGCAGCCTTATGATGCGGCTTCATTGAGATGGGGACTTCCATTGCCACCTCATCTTTACGGCGACTTTGTGCATGAAGCTAATTTGCCTGATTTTGAGGCTTCGCTTGATCGTCTCGTTCTTCAAGAAGGCGGCTCAATCGATCGCTCCTGGGCAAAGTACTATGCACAGAGAACGGGAGTTTATCTTCACGCGCGCTTGTTCAATTTAGGAGGAGAGCGCGAGCTCCATGCAACTGAACTCAAGAGAGTTGCCGACTGTGTGAGCGAAATCTCGCCACGTGGCCTCGTTTTGAGTGTTGGATTTAGTGGACATGAGGGCTACGCATTACAAAATCCTCTGCCAGTACCAAGAACAAAGGACTCTATTGAACTCATCGCAGATCGTGTGAAGCGAATTCGTAAAATTCTGGGTTGTGATGTGTCGCTTGTGAATGTTTCATCCATGTTTAAATACTCACTGGAACATTACTCAGAGATCGAATTCTGGCAACAACTGCTCGAAAAAACCGGCTGTCAAATGATTCTTGATATTCCCGCACTCTTTGTCAGTCTTTATCATAGTGGTCTCGAGTTTGAGGCTGAAGTTAAAAAGCTTCCGCTCGAGAGAGTTGCAGGAGTTCGAGTGGGAGCGCTGGCTCTGTCCACGCATGGTGTCGTTGACGCAGAGTGTGGCCACCTATCAATAACTCATTGGGGCCTGTTGGAAGACGTGCTTCACGCTCTGCCCCCGGAAGCCAAATGTACCGTATTTCTGAAATGGTTTGAGCCATTGGTTCCGCTTGATGTACTTATTTCTGAAGTTCAAAGTGGTCAGAGTGCATTGATTCGGCTCTCGGAGGTTTGAAATATGGTAAATCAACACAGCCACTTTGCATTTGAAAATCACATTTTAGAGGCATTCAAGGCTCGGGATTTAAAAAAGCTTCAATGGTCTGAAGGGCTGCATCACGTCGTCCCACATGAGTATGTTTCGCACATTTCGCTTCATCATCAGCATGCTCAATACCATTTAATTCTTTTTTGGATTGAGAACCTTTTTTCTAATGCTGCGCGATGGCTTGGAGTACGCGAGCTTGCTCGGTTGAGCCTCGATTATATTGAAAACTCGCCATTTCTGACCGATAACGCAATCGCCCATGCTGAGCATTTCATTGAGGTGATCGGTAGCAAAAATGAAATCATTCAAATTGCTCAACTAGAAGCATTAATGCGTTGCGGACTGGCTTGTTGGAAAGTGCGGTCGGCACCATGGAGAACTGAGCTGGATGCATCAATGCGAGGCGCATCTCAAGACATAAAAAAGAGGATTGAATTTGGCCAAATGGCATTTGTACAGTCACCAGGAAGTTGGTCTGTTTATGAATTATGGCAGGCCTCTGCATTCGGAGCGCTTGATGCATCCACAGGTGAGAGTGATGTGTGGGTGGTGCGTCGAGATGACGAACTCACCCTCGCATACGAGCGTTGGACACCGGAGCAGTACCAACAATTAACATCGATTTAACGCGTATAGAACTCTTCGGAAGTGAGTGCTGCTCTGCAGGAGAAAATTGCTTTTTCAACTGAGTGCACTTTTATTGCATCGTCCGTTTCGGGTAATTCTAACTGCAGCTCCTCGCTGATAAACTTCTCTGCGTCGGTTACTATTTTATTTAGCCATTCATCGTTTGCGGCATACTTATCTATTTTAAGGTGTCGTGTCACGAAGTGCTTCAAGTCCCCAGTGGAGAAAACTTTGTTTCTGAAAATCTTATTCGACTGCAATGCGTCATTCTTACTTTCAAGTTCTACAAGTTTAGTACACGCATCAGATGCAAAATCTGTAAGGGCAAGGAGATACTGCTGAGTGGCTCTGGGCTTCCAGCAAAACCCATCCGTCGACTCAAGCTCCGTGGTTTTTGCAGAATGACACAGATGGGAGAGTTCGCTTGGAGTGAATAGGTCAGAAGGATGTGTCGTAAACCAAGAATTTTCATCGCCTTCTCCACTGCTGCGGGCTTGATTGCCAAATGTCGAGCGCAAAATGGGTATCAGTGACTTTGCTCCCAAGACCAAACGAACACTAAATTCGTTTTTGTCACTCATTTGTTTCATTGACTCATCAATTGCATGACTAGAGTTATGCTTGAGATCGAATGAATAGTTGTCTTCTGCTAAGGAGGATTCCGGATGAAAAACTGCAAAGGCATACCACTCTGGGACAGAATTTCTGACATTAGACCTGCTTGTCGAAGCTTTGTTAATTAGGCTTTCACTATCTGTGTTGTGTGAGTTCACTTTTCTTGTGCACGCAGATGTTGCCGTAAGAGCTATAATTTGAGAGCAAATCACGCCAGAGATTTTTTGAGATGCCCTCAATTTAATCATGGGTTCGAGTACCCCGCGAGGTCAATTGCAAGATCTCGAATAACTGCGGCAAGACTTTCGCTATTTGTTTTAAAAGATTTTTGCCCAAGTTCTTTGAATTGCCTCGGTAGATTATCTGTTGGGCTGCTGCCTAGCAAGAACTGAAGAGCGTGAGTCACCGCACATTCTGCGTCATTTTGAGTTGTAATTGTGGAGCCTGATTTTTCGGTTAGTCCTGTTTGAATTGTCGAATGAACGTCAAGCTTCATATGGCAGCCTGAGCAAAAATAAGAGGCCGTTTTTGCTTTGTCTGGATGCTGGAGGGGCAGTTGAAACTGCTGCTGAGCAACGAACGGGCTGCTGCATGAAAAAATGAGATTGCTATTCCAATGCCAGACGCTATCGTTCAATCTGCTGTATCTCAGTGGTCGAACTGTCAGAAAGTTACTCAGTGGACTGCTGATGAGGTAAGACTCAGCTGATGGCAGCGCAAGAGCTTTGAATCCTTGAACGGCTCTTGGAAGAAATGAAGGCTTGCCGAAGCTCTGTTCAAGTTGTTCAGGGTTTTCAGAAAACCTTAAAGACTGCGTGAGCTCAAGCGAGAAAGTATCTTGGAGAACTCGACTCCATTGGCTCATGAGCGCAATGCTGCTTCTTGACATAACCGTTCGGAATGGAATCGAGGAGAGTTTTGACCACTTTTGTTTATTGATGACATTTAGCGCCAAAGCTCTACCGTTTGCTAAACTCAGATCAATTAAAAGCCTATCGATTGCGAGACCGGCGGCTGAGTCCTTATCAATCTCTAGATCAGCAGTGTCTGGGCTAAGTCTCTTGTCCACTGGAAAACATTGCTCGAGTGACTGACCGCAGCGATTTGCTTCCAACGCAGTTGGACAAACTCTCATAGGAGATGCTTTGTCCCAGAAAGGTAACAAGTCGACAGCCTCATCGCATGAGCATGGCTGCGGGACATTGTTGGTGTTCGCGACTGTCCAAACTCCAGTGCAGCTTCTTGCTAAGCTGCTGCTTTGGGAGGGGGCGGTATACCAAATGAGATGTCTCTTCTTCTCGGGCTCAACGGATTTTAAATTAATTTGATAGGGATTCAGCCGGCTTTCCCACTTCCAAGCAGGTGATTCGTTGAATTGTGTTTGCCAATATGATGCCTGTCTATGAAAAAACTCAGGGCTTGCGACGAGCAGGTCGGCCAGTTGAGTCGTTGAGTGCTTTCCTTTGCTCAACCAAATGTCGCGCTCCCATTGGGTGGGAAGTCTGTCAACAAGCAACAAGGTGAGGCGCTCAAGAATTTTGTTACGGTTGGCTTGCTGTTGAGAGGTTTGATCTGGAGTTTTGCCAAGCGATGCCTGCACCGAAGCGAGCAATGTGCCTCCGGTCGCAAACCCCACAACTAATGACTTCAACCCTTTCCCCAAATTTGAAACCTCCGTGTCGGGAGTTTCGGAAAAAACTGGGGAAATTTTGGGGTTGAGGCTGCCGAGTGTCAGTAGGCTGGCAAAAGGAGTTGAGAGAGGGTAAGCGCGAAATATGAGGCGAAAATGAGTGCCGAGCCAACAAATGCAATAATGAAAACTTTAAGCAATACCGGTGCGCTTTTACCCTTTAACTTTTCCTTACGAGGCTGTGGGCTGACCGAAAGGCCGATAGAATCTTCGGTTGTCTCATAAAAGATGTGATTTACATAAGATTCTTGCTTGAATTCAGGTAACTCACCAAGGACTAGTTCTTTATTTCTCAGTTGCAGCCAATTACCCAAACTCGCTGAAATTTCGGTATTTCCAGGGAGTGATCGACGGGTCCATAGGTCGATCACTTCGTGTGCCAGATGCGGGCCACGAATCTCGCCGTCGGGTAACCTGAGAAGAAATGGGCGCGAGTTGAGGGGTTGGGATTGAATTTCCCGCAACGGTTCATCACTGTCACTGACAATTGAGAGAACAACGGTCACATTGTCAGGTGCTCCTGCTGCAATAGCGCTTTCGATGAGTCTCTGTGGCGCTTCTGAAATAGGCCCAGCAATAATTGTCCTCAAAATGTCTCTGTCACTCACAAAGCCATGCAGTCCGTCGCTACATGTCAAAAATACGTCACCCTCACCCAACTGCTTGGAATAGATGTCAGGCTTGGGGTCCGGCATGACTCCCATTCCTCGGGTGAGTTTGGCCCTTTCTTTTTCGGACATAGTTCCGCTGTTTGAAAATGCTGAAAGAGCCAAAATCCCCCTGTCGACGAAGGTGCCAAGATTGTGGTCGATTGTGAGCTGCCAAATCCCAAACCGAGGCTTGGCTCCTTGAGCAGTGAAGCCACGAATAAAATAAGTGCGTGAATCTCCGACGTGGCCTATGGTGACGTGACCATGAACAAAGCAAAGCACGTTCACTGTAGCGCCCATTCCCCGACAACTGGCATCTTCATGACTGCGTTGTAAGAGCTTTGTATTGACAGCTAGGACCGAATCTTCAATTCGGTCAGGTAAATCTTCAAGTGGGGTTTCACTCACTTTGGCCAGAATTTCTGACAGTCCATCCACGACCATGTGACTGGCAATTTCACCCGCAGCGTGTCCACCCATGCCATCAGAGAGAACTGCAATTCCCAAATGAGCGTCGCACGAATAAGCATCTTGATTTATCGTCCGAACTAAGCCTTTGTCAGTTGCACCAAACATTCGCAGTTTCAAGCGCGGCGTTCCTCCGAGCGGTCATGTTCTGATGGGACGACTGTAGCCTGAATTGAAACGAATTGACACATGTTCAAAGTGACATAAGGACTGTAAGATGCGACCGGTGTCCGGAAGCCTGTTTCTATGGCTCGTTCTCAATGGAGTTAGTATGTCTGCCTGTCAAATTTCCAAACAAGAGCTGAATGCACTCGAGTTGAGTGTGCGTCCGGTCATCGAAGAACTCGCAACGCGGGCATTGAGTTTGTTTGAACGAGGACAAAAAGCTGGAATTAAACGTGATCGAACCTTAGTCACTGCAGCTGACCGCGAAATTGAAAAGCTGGCACGTGAGCTACTGCGGGCTATTACACCAGACTTCGGATTTGTTGGTGAAGAGTTTGGTAGCGTCAGTGCATTAAGGCAAGTCTCAGATGACAATCCGATTGATACCAGTCTCAATATATTTTCGGTTGGCCTGAATCATTTCGAATCGAATCTCGAGCAACATGAAGAGACAAAGTTGAATTTAGACGAAGATACTTACTGGATTTTAGATCCGATCGATGGGACAGTCGGCTTTGTTAACCGCTCTCCCACATGGTCAACACTCCTTGCTTTGATTCACAGAGGTGAGCCTGTACTTGGAGTCGTGGCTTTTCCTGTTTTGAACGAGTTGTTCATCGCAAGTCGTGGAAACGGATCACGATACGGTCGTATTCATTCCAGTAAAGACGAAAGTTCCTCGGCACAAGGTTGGACCTCATGTTCAACTCGCCCTGTAAAAAATTTAAGTGATGCTTTTGTTTCTTATTCAACAGCAAAAACATTTTCATATCGCGGCATAGATTCATTTTTGACTCAGCTTTTAGAGCATTCATATGAGTGTAGAATGTATGGCGACGCCTTCGGATACACACGAATTCTCTGCGGCGGTATTGATGCAATGATAGACCCTGTGGTGGCTCCGTACGATGTGGCAGCACTCCAGGTTTTGTTTGATGAAACTCCAAATTGTTGTTTGACAACTTTACATGGTTTGAAAGGTGCGAAGCGCTATCGCGCGGGCAATGTCATTGCTGCTTCGAATCAACAAATTTGTGAAGAAATTATTGCACTTTATCGACGTCACTTGATAGAAACTGAGGAGTTGTATTGCACGAATGCAGAATCTGTAGTGGTTCCTGTCGTCCCTGAAAACTTTGTGCCGACATTTGCACTGCCGTTTGAGTCTGGAACGAGTAAGCACTCTGCAAAAGTGTGGGCAAGAAGCGTTGAAACGGCAGTTGCAAAATTCATGGAATTAAATCCGTCGGCATATATCGAAGATGTGGCCCTGCTGCTTGGAACAAAGGAAGGGGCAACGCGATCTATTTCAAACGGGCATGATGAAGGGCCTCCAGAGTTTAGTGCGTCGGCAACCTTTCATGTTAGAGCGGTTGTGTCAGGTGGAACAGGTTTAGCGAGTGGTACGCTAGGCAACAACTGCGGTTCTGTTCAGGT
Organism: Pseudomonadota bacterium; assembly: GCA_041164285.1. Taxonomy (GTDB): domain Bacteria; phylum Bdellovibrionota_B; class Oligoflexia; order Silvanigrellales; family Silvanigrellaceae; genus RFOM01. Next base: position 523 of record JBEAPS010000188.1, on the reverse strand, counting down.
TATTCTATCCGCGTTGATGTCAGCTATGAGTCAAGCTAACACGCGTGGCGTCGATTCAACGGATACAACACTGCTGGCGTCACGTGATCAATTGATCGCTCATGTTGGATTGCATCCATGGCGAACATATAGTTTCGCAAAAGAGTTTCGAGATGCAGTTGAATTAGTGCAACAGCTTCACAGTGAGGAGTCTGATCATCGAATCCACTCAGTGAAGAGTCGCATTAATTTTGGCATTGAGTATCGATGGCAATACTTTTTGGATGCTTCGCAACAAACATTTGTCACACACTCTAGCAGAGTCGCGACGAATGTAACTTGTGCCGACGGCTCCGAAAAGAGAACGGCTTATGCGCGATACTATGACAACCATTTTCAATCGAAGGATGCCATCAAAACATTGCTACAGAAACATTTTGATAAAGTTCGAAGACAGTCGCTTGACCTATTGGAAGCAAGTTTAGTTCCAGAAAAACCGGAGTATGACTATCTTGCAGTTGATGCAGATTTGCTTGGCCTCATT
>JBEAPS010000187.1:0-3505 GCA_041164285.1 Pseudomonadota bacterium | reverse complement strand
CGTAATAACCGCAATTTTCGGAGCTTTTTTCGTTGAACACATCGTTCCCAAAGAATCGGGGATACGAGACACATATTGGACCTACGCAATTGGCGCATCCACTGTTTTGACTCTTCTCCTTTCGCCACTCGTGGGGGCCATCTGTGATCTCAGTGGAAGAAAGAAACGATACCTTGCTTACACAACCATCATTTGTGCCATCTCAACTAGCATGCTTTATTTTGTAGGATACGGCGACATTTGGCTTGCAGTTGCCCTTATTACCATCAGCAACTCCGCATTTATGCTGAGCGAAACTTTTTGCGGGAGCTTTCTTCCTGAACTGGCGACCAAAGAAAACATGGGGCTCATTTCCGGTGTTGGCTGGGGTCTCGGCTACTTTGGAGGACTCGCAAGTCTGGCATTGGTCTTTTTTATCCTTGGAGATACAAAAGACATAGAGCAAAGTCTCCTCATTTCAAAACATCAATTCGCAATGATAGTCACTGGCATGTTCTTCCTCATTGCTGCGCTGCCCACCCTCCTGTTCGTGAAGAATCGTTCGGTACCAAAGCCAGGATATGAAAATGCTTCTGCCCGCACACTTCTTTCTGCAGGACTGAAGAGATTCACAGAAACAGCCGCGACAGCTCGCAAAAACAAAAACTTGTTCCGCTTTTTGCTCGCCTTTATGGTGTACATGGCAGGTCTCGAAGCCGTTATTAAATTCGTGGGAATATACGCTCGCAACGAACTCCAGTTTGAAGTCTCCGATATCGCAAAAATGTTTCTAATACTTCAGCTGAGTGCGGCCGCGGGAGCAGTGGGATTTGGATTTCTTGAAGCAAAAATGGGTGCAAAAAAAACCGTGCTTGCCACATTGGTTTGGTGGGTCATTGGAATCTTGGGTATCTATTTTATCAATCCTATCAGCCAAGCCACCGGATATGACCCGAAAACACTCTTTTTTGGTATTTCTCTCATCGCGGGCTCAGGTATTGGCGCAACCCAAAGCTCTAGCAGAACGGTTGTTGGGCTCCTTGCACCTAAAAAGAATAGTGCAGAAATGTTTGGATTTTGGGGAGTTTTCTCACGCTTGGGCACTTTGCTAGGAATTCAGTTCGGAGTGGTCTCCGATATGGCAGGAAGACAACAAGCTCTTTTACTTTTGGTTGTATTCTTTGTCATTGGAGGATTGATGCTAGCACCCTTGAAACTTGAACCTTCACCAGAGTCTGAGTGAAACTAGAACAAACGCACTTCGACTGGAATATTGAAACTTATTGAAAAAAGATGCACTCATTGCTTATCGCAGGAGTGCATTTATCTATGTGGGATAAATTTGGCTGGGGGCTGGGATTACGTTCCATTCATTTCGATGAATGGCACAAGGAACAAAGAGTGCCCGTCATTGAAATTATGACCGACAATCTTATTCACCACGAGGGCGGTCCTGCGCTTTGGCACACCGAGCAAATAACGAAACGAGCATCTGAAGTTGTTCTTCACGGAGTCGGATTGAATATTGGGGGAAGCTCCCCAATTTCAACTCGCTATCTGAGGGGACTGCGCTCTCTTATTGAAAGATTCAATCCCAAAGTGGTTTCGGACCATCTGTCTTTCACTGAGTTTGGAGGACTTCAAAGTTATGAGCTTCTGCCTCTTGAAAGGACGACGTGCACGTTGGAACATGTAGCAACGAGGGTCGATCAAGTTCAGCAATTCCTTGGAAGACAAATTTCCCTCGAAAATGCCTCGGCATATGTTGAGTATGTAAATGACTCCATGCCTGAATCTGAATTCATGAACCAAATCGTCGCAAAAACCGGATGCGGAATTTTACTTGATGTAAACAACGTTTATGTAAACGCGTTCAATTTCGAAAAAGATCCTCTGGCCAGCGCACTGAGTTACGATCCGGCTGCGATTGTACAACTGCATATTGCGGGTCACTCGGTCAAGGCAGATTTTCTGTTTGACACCCATGACTCAACTGTCTCAGCACCAGTTTGGAACCTATTGAAGGACACCCTTTATCATCTGGTTCAAAACGGCAAAACTATGGTTCCAGTCATTTTAGAAAATGATTGTCCCAATACAAACTTGAAAGCGCTTCTGACTGAATTGACTTCCGCAAAAAAACGTTTGGAACTGAGAGATGAGTCGCATTCATTTCCACAGGGCGAAAAAGATGACGCTTGATTTGGAAAACAAAAAATTCAAATACCAAAAAAATTTCCTGGAATATCTCACTAACCTTGAGAAGTTCTCAGCCTGCCACACACCTTTGTCTCGAAACCTGAAAGACCCAAAACTCAACAGAATCGAGACTTATCAGAGCAGTTATTTGGGCCGAATCACATCGAACTTAGCAGATAGTCTGTTCGAGGAGTGCACGAACCTCTTTGGTCGGGAGCTGGTTTCACGAGTATTGGCTGATTATTTTAAATGCAATCCTCCCACAGCAACGAATCTCATTGATGCACCGGACAACCTTCCAACATACCTTCGCAGCTGCTCAGAATCAAAAGAAGCGCTACTGTTCGCAGACCTTGCCGAAATGTGCCTCAAGCGATGGGCTATTCTTACTGGCCCAGACCCAAAAGTATCCCCAGCGTGTACCGATTCAAATTTTTCAGAACTGTTTCTTCTGCCTTCGGCTAACTTTATAAAGCCAAGTGCACATCATGATCTTTATTGTTGTTGGAACCAGTCGCAGTCGCAGAAGTACGACATTCCAGAGGAAATCTTCAACCACTCAGTGGGTGTGTTGCTTGCAAAAACATCCCCTACACAATTTTTCGCTCTAGCAGTTTCATCCGAAGTTTACCCATTCATAGAAGCGATGGTTCAGGGCACCAGCCTTGAAGAGGCTCTTGAAACTCTCGCTCAGAGCGCAAGTGAGGACCCAAAACAAGCGATAGCAAGCACTCTCCAAAACCTAATATCGACCTTAGCCGGCTCAAATATTTTTACGAATGTTCAGCCAAGCTAAGATCATAAGCGGCAATCCAGCAGCGCACATGGGTTAACGAAGGAGCCTTGGTAAGCTGTCGATAGATGTAGGTGAGGACCTGTTGATTTCCCGGTATTCCCTAACAATTGAATTCGTTGACCTGCACTCACGGCTTCGCCTCGCTTCACAAGATTGGTCGCAGCATGCCCGTAAGTTGATTCAATACCAGTCAAGCGGTGAAAAATAACAACAGTGTTCCCGGTCAGTCGCCTCTTGCCTGAAAAAGTGACCATGCCGTCAGCGATTGCGAAAATTGAGGCACCGGTGATACCTGCTAAATCTATTCCATTGTGAAATGATCCAAATCGACATTCCATTTTGCTTGTTATGAGAAAGTGCTCGAGCGGACGAACATACTCGCTTCGAGGAATCGACTTCACGGCTGAATCCTGCACCACAGTTGCGTAGTCAGATCTACCACCAGCGTTGCAATGAATTTTATACGTATCGAGTTTAGGATAATTCTGTGATGACTGTGGAGCACTCAAATAATCCGAAAAATCTGAACAG
>JBEAPS010000186.1:0-2536 GCA_041164285.1 Pseudomonadota bacterium | reverse complement strand
CTTATAATTTCTAATCTCTGCCAAGTCATTGAAGTCGCGGTCGGACACGTCCTCACCATCGAGAATATATTGCCCCGAACTAGCTCTGTCCAAACAGCCAATAATGTTAAGAAGAGTTGTTTTACCGGAACCTGAAGGACCAAGAACAACCGTAAATTCTCCCTCCTCAACATCGAAATTCACACCGCGTAGAGCATCGACGGTCGTTTTTCCGAGCTGGTAAGATTTTTTCAAATTGCGGATACGAATCAAACTCTTCTCATTTGTTTTCGATAGAAGATCAGTCATGAAGAGGTCCTCAAAAAAACGATTTTAGTTCAAATCCTAATCTTGCCTGCGATGGGTTAATGTCTGTCTCTTTGACTTTCCCAAGCCCGTTCACAAAGATTCCGGCATTTGACATATAACTAAACTCTGACTGGGCAATTAAAGTGAGAACAATGGATTCACTCGGAGTCCAAACAACACTCGGCCCCGTGTATCCACTTGCGTCGTGAAGATTATGGATCAACGACCAAGACAAAAGCACATCATCTGATATTTTATATCGCTGATAATTTATAAATAAGTAGTTTTGCATATTGAGCGTAGAAATTGAGTTTCCAAAGCGCCCATCAGTCTGAACGGATTGCTGCACCTGACTGGAAGGTTGATTGATTTGAGCCGCCACCTTTTGAATGGAACGCAGATTTTCTAGCCTTTGTGCGAAATCACTGCGAGAGTCTCCATCATTTTGTCTGTAAAACTCAGCAACCAGTGCCGATTCATTAGAAAAATCGTATCTCACTCCAGCCAACACCCTGTAAAACAGCGCCTTTGAATTTCCCCGCGAACGCAATGAACTATCAGAACGTGATGTCCCACGTTGCGCGAGCAACTCTGCAAAAGCCGTAAGACCATCACTCCATGATGAAATTGCCTGAGACCACGACACACCTGCCTTGAGCTGATGGGAAATGTCATCTTTGTATCTTTGAGATTCAAACAACATGAGGTTCAGATCACTCTCTCCAATTAAGTGATAACTTCTCACACCATAGATATAATGCTGCTCCTCCACGTCCTCTGGGGAGGCTTTGTAGGTGAGAACTTGGGTGGGAATGGTGTTGTGATTCTCAACCACTCCCGGCGCTGCAAAAAATGAGTATGTAGCGTCGTCTCGCAGGTTCTCAAGTAAAACTAGCCAAGACCCTCTTTTTTCGGTCGTTGGATCGAGCATGTTTTTTGCGGGATTCAATACATCTGTAGGATTGCTTGCGAAACCGGTTCCCCAAATCAATCGCTTTTTTCCCGCACTCACTTGCCACGCGGGTGTCGGCTCCACCAATATAAAAAATTCATTAATGCCGAGACGTGTTTCAGGCGTAGATTTCTTAATTGATTCCTTTTCAGTTCGCACATTACCTGTGAAAATGTTTCGACTTTGCAATCTCCAGTTGCGCTGCGAATAGACGTCAGTGTCAAGTGTCAGCCTCAGATTCTCTGAAAGGTCTTTCTTTGCGAATAAGTTAAAATTGAGAAAGGCAGATCGAGTAGGAATTGGAGGAGCAGGTATTAAAGAATGTAGCCGTGCATCCATAGCATCGATGCGCATCGAAATTGAACAAGTCAAACCAGAGTTTTCACTAAAAAAGCCACATCGATTCCCTGTATTAGTCTCACTCGCCTCAGCATCTCCAAGGACGAGCGCGAAACACAAAGCCAATAAAATAAACTTGCGCACTGCCATGAGCGAACCATCCTCTACTGATGATCTGATTTACTTGCCCAGATTAGAAAGGGAAAACTTCTGATTCGCTGGATTCACACCAACATTGATCGACTGCGTCAACAGTTCTGTTTGGCGGGCAGGAATAAGCTCATTCTTCATTACAACTCGAGCAGGTCTCATGTAACCCTTCGCGAATTGCTTGAATTCGGAAAATACTGCTGATCTTAGAATTTTACCACTGGTTCCGAAATACTCACCCTTCAAAGGCATAAAATCTACTTTTCGAATCCAAAGCTTGATCGACTCATAAGCAGTGCCCGAGTTCTTTGCCTTGAGTTCTACGAGCCACTGCTCGGCATTGCCACTGCCGCCCAACTGAGCCGTGTAGTCTGCTTTGTAATTCACACGCAGCACGTCGGCGTTGTTAAAGTCTCCACCTTGAAATGAATCTCTGTTAGCTATGCGAGTCGCGCGCTTCAAGTTTGGCAGGTATACCCAAGAGTTGTCTCCAACCCGAAGAACTTCCTGACCCGCGACTGAAGAAGGCCCCTGAAACCAAACCCTGAATTTATCGGTTCCTTTTTTGAGAAACGTCATTTTGTAAGTGCGGGTTGTCCCATCTTCTCGGGTGGCTGTCATTGTTGCTGCAGACTCAAAGTTCTCTGGACCCATGATGGAGTCATACTTTTCGAGCAGCGTCTCTGCACTGACCTCGGAGCTTGCAGCGGCACAAGTCAGGGGCAAAACACCAATGAAAGTAATGAAAAATTTCATAACTTCAGCAAATCTACACATCATAAAAACTCCAAAGCTAATTTAATTTGA
>JBEAPS010000185.1:0-9643 GCA_041164285.1 Pseudomonadota bacterium | reverse complement strand
CAAACCGTCAATTTTGAAAGCAAATAAAAAAGGCCAGAGCAAACTCCAGCCTTTTCATTTGAGTTAAGGACAACTCAGTCGACTTTCACTGACTCAATCACAACAGGCTTCAATGGAACATCGCCGTGCATACCAAATGAACCAGTTTTAACTGTTGCAATATCGTCAACTACATTCATGCCATCAACAACCTTTCCAAAAACCGTGTAACCGCCGTTATTGGGATAGTCGAGGAACGAGTTATCCACCAAGTTAATGAAAAACTGTGAGGTTGCTGAGTTAACGTCGTTGGTGCGAGCCATCGCAATTGAACCACGGGCATTCTTTAAGCCATTGCTTGCTTCAGTCTTGATTGGACTTTTGGTGGATTTTTGGGTCATTTTTTCATCAAATCCCCCGCCCTGAATCATGAACTTATCAATCACACGGTGGAAAATTGTTTTTTCATAGTGGCCAGCATTCACGTACGACACAAAGTTCTCAACCGTGACAGGAGCTTTTTCCTTGTCGAGTTCAATTTTAATTGTGCCTTTACTCGTCACCATAGTTATTTGAACAATATTGGGATTCACTTTCTTTACCTCTTTAGCTTTTGCCTTTGGCTTTTTAGTATCAGACTTTTTAGTCGTTTTTTCTGCTGCTGGTTTCTTATCTACCGACTTCTCGGCTGCGGCATTCCCTGTCATGCTCATAAAAAAACTAGCCATTACTGCTGCTGAAATAGCGCACATATTTCGCTTCATTCAAACTCCTCTCTGCCATGCAGAATGAACATTCAAAACTTTCCAAATTTCTTTTAACGCAGTCTGAATGAATCGAAAAAAATAATCAACGTTGATTCACGTCGATACCCCAAAACACTCCGCTCTCCTCCTTCACCAATTCAGCGAACTCAGCTGGCGACATCGCAGGCCTGTTCTTTCCGTCCTTGTACCGCGGTGTAACGGTTTGTGCTTCCACCTCTTTATCACCGATCACAAGCATGTATGGAATCTTCGCCACCTGTGCATCACGTACCTTTGCTGACAATGTGTCATTGCCCAAATCTGTATCTACACGGACTCCAACTGCGAACAATTGGGCACGGACTTTCTCCGCCCATTCTGTGCAAGACTCTTTCACAGTGATGATACGCGCCTGTACCGGGCATAGACCGATCGGGAAATGGCCAGCGGTGTGTTCAATGAATACACCCATAAACCGCTCCACAGAGCCAAGTACGGCACGGTGAATCATTACGGGAACTTCAGGCTTATTCGCTGCTGATATATAAGACGCACCCAGCCTTCCCGCTGTTTGAAAATCAAGCTGAATCGTCGCGCATTGATGAAAGCGCCCAATGGCATCTTTCACCTTGATGTCGATTTTAGGACCGTAAAAAGCGCCGTCACCAGGATTGATGACAAAATCAATCTGTTCAGACTTCAGCGCCTCAAGCAATGCTGTTTCGGCCGTGTCCCACAGTTCTTCGGCTCCTACTCGTTTCTCGGGGCGAGTCGACAAATAAAACTTAACCTCATCAAAGCTCAAATCGCGATAAGCTTCGCTGACGAAACGGAGAGCCTGTTTCATTTCAGCCTGAATTTGATCAGGAGTGCAAAAAATATGACCATCGTCTTGAGTAATGCGACGAACCCGCGTGAGTCCATGCACGGTTCCACTCAACTCATTGCGATGCACGACTCCAAATTCGGCATAACGGAGAGGGAGTTCGCGATAGCTTCTTAAACCCGTCTGAAAAACCTTCACGTGTGCCGGACAGCTCATTGGCTTAATCGCATACTCCTGCTCATCGACCTCAGTGAAGAACATATTTTCGCGATAGTTGTCGTAATGGCCGCTCATTTTCCAAAGGTCGACGTTCATAACTTGTGGAGTATGAATTTCGTGAAACCCAAATTCAGCTTGCTTTCTCCGAATGTAGTTTTGAAGCAAGACGAAAAGCTTTGCACCGTTGGGCAAAAAGAAAGGCGCACCCACTGCTGATTCGGGGATGAGTGTAAAAATCTCCAACTGCTTACCCAGCACAACATGATCGCGCTTTTTGGCTTCTTCGAGCATATGCAGGTATGCGTCGAGATCCTTTTTATTTGCCCATGCAGTGCCATAGATTCTTGTTAGTTGATCGTTTTCTTTGTTTGCTCGCCAATAGGCGCCTGCAATGCTCATCAACTTGAACGCACCAAGCTTGCCGGTATTAGGAACATGAGGACCCCGACACAAATCGCCCCACTCGCCCATTTCATAGATCTTAATCGCTTCGCTTTCAGGAATATCGCTCACAATCTCAGCTTTGAACTTTTCGCCTATCTTAGTGAAGTGAGAAATTGCATCCTCACGAGACACAACTCTCGGAACGACTTTAAGGTCCTGAGCAACAATTTCGCCCATACGCTTTTCAATTGCTTCAAAGTCATTTGAACTAATTTTTACGCCATCGGGCGGTTTTACGTCATAATAGAATTGGTTCTCAACAACTGGGCCGATCGTGATCTGAGTTCCTGGAAAAACATCCTGCACAGCCATCGCCATGAGGTGAGCTGTTGAATGTCGGATGATTTCGAGGCCTGCAGGCGAATTGGCAACAATGATTTCAATTTTCTCGTTGCCACTGAGGGAAGCGCTCAAGTCACAAGCTTGTCCGTTGATCTTTCCCGCTATGGCACTTTTAGCCAGGCCGGGTCCGATGCTTGCCGCGACATCAGCAAGCGTACAGGGGGCAGGCAACGTCCGAGAGGAACCATCCGGCAAAAAAACACTCACATGTGTGCTCAAAGTCTCACTCCTTCAAATGGGCTCATTTTCAGCAAAGAAGGTTTATTCCAGCGTCACTCCGCGCGCAATATGTCGAGGACAGCAGATTTGTGACGAGCTAGGACTCCCGGATGATTTTCAACTTCGTCGGAGGTCATCCAGAAAAATCCATCAATTTCGGACTCTTGAATTACCCACTTTTCACAGTCATGCTCAGACACCCTCACTACTGCCTCAAAAATAAGCTCAATCAAGGGGAAGTTTTCGCTCACAATTGTGCGCTTGAGTACGAGCTCACCGGAGGTACACCAACCCAATTCCTCGATCATTTCTCGACGCAGAGCTGCAATGGGAACCTCTGGCCACTCCACCAACCCTCCGGGTAAGCCCCAGGGCTTCAACCGACCTTTGTGCTTCAGAAAGCAAACTTTATCTCGCCTATCCCTTAATACAACGAGGCAACCCACTGTCCACCGAGGTCCGAAAGTTCTCAGCCATAAGCGAGTTAGCCACTGACGAATTCGTAAAATTTGAATCATTGCATCCTTGCCCAGATACAGCTCTTCCGTGTAAACACACGGTTTGATCAATGGTCATTGTACTATGGGGTTTTCAGATGAATCTTTCAAACATCGTTCTCATGTTTCCTGGACAAGGCAGCCAAAGCGTTGGGATGGGGCGCGAACTTGCAGAAAACTTTATCGAGTACAGGGAAACGCTCAATGAGGCATCTGACACTCTTGGCTTTGACATGGCTCAGCTCTGCTTCGAGGACAAACAAAGTCAACTCGGTCTCACAGAGTACACACAGCCCGCACTTCTTGCCATAAGCGTTGCAGCCTATCGAACGATTTCAAAAAGAGCAGATTTATCTCGAATAGCAGCGGTTGCGGGTCATAGCTTGGGCGAATATTCCGCACTTGTCTGCGCTGGCGCGCTCAGTTTCTCAGATGCACTTAAGGCGGTCAGATTTCGCGGTCAAGCGATGCAGCGAGCTGTCCCTGTGGGAGTAGGAGCAATGGCTGCATATGTAGGCTCTCAAGGTGAAAAAGTAGTTGCACTTTGCCGTGAGCTGAGCACATCTGTTGCGAGTGTCGAACCAGTCAATTTCAATTCACGGAGCCAGATTGTCCTCAGTGGCCACAAAGAAGCGGTTGAGTCTGCTGTTGCTATGATTGCTGCAGAAAAACTGGGGCGAGGCATACCACTTCCCGTCAGCGCTCCTTTCCACTCGAGCTTGATGCAGCCAGCGGCGGCAGAGATGGAACATTACCTAGAATCTGTTTCACTGAACACTCTCAATTCATCGATTTACGCCAACGTAGACGCTCAAAAGTACACGCACTCTGCGTACACAAAGAATCATCTCGTCCGACAAATATCGAGTGCCGTTTTGTGGACTCAAACACTTGAGGCCATAAACTCCAATGAGTCACCTTCGCTTTGGCTTGAAGTAGGCTCTGGAAGTGTACTGCAAGGTCTTGTCAAAAAAACGCTCGACGACTCCTCGTGTGCAGGAACGCAAGACCTCGCCTCTCTCACGGCAGTTTTGACAAAATTAGGAGCATAAACGGGTGGCGAAACTTAAATCCGCTGAAGATATCAAAAAAATGCGCGCTGCGGGTGAACTTGCAGCAAGAACTCTTAGACACATAGGGCAATACGTACAGCCTGGCATTTCTACTGAAGAAATCAACACAATAGTCCACAATTATATCGTAGAGCGCGGAGCTTACCCGAGCCCTCTCAATTACAAGGGCTTTCCTAAGTCTGTGTGCACGAGTATCAACGACGTTATTTGTCATGGAATCCCGAGTCCCGATGTCTTTCTTAAGGACGGAGACATTATAAATATTGACGTCACTGTCACACTCGATGGCTATTTTGGTGACACTTCGCGCACCTTTTACGTTGGAAATAATATTTCAAGCGACAAGCGACTTGTCACTGAGACCGCCGAAGAGTCGCTCGCCCGTGCAATTGCAGTCTGCCATCATGGCGTCAGAATTGGCGACATCGGCCATGCAATTCAGAGCTTTGCCGAAGCCACTGGTTGCAGTGTGGTAAGAGAGTTTGTCGGACACGGAATTGGCAAGGTATTCCACGAGGAGCCCGCCATCACCCACTATGGACGACCAGGAACTGGAAGCAAACTTTCACGTGGGATGTGCTTCACAATCGAGCCAATGATCAACGGCGGTCACTGGAAGAGTAAAATGCTCAACGATGGTTGGACGGCCGTCACACCAGACGGCAAACCAAGTGCACAATTCGAGCATACAATTGCGCTCGTTGGTGACGGCATAGAAATACTGACCGCACTAGAAGACGACCCTATTGCCCTTCGTGCGAAGGAGCTTGGAGCACAAATTCTTTGGCCCGAACTGAAACTCAACTAGGTTCGGTTGCCCGCTAGCTAGAAAGCTTTCCTTGTTCCATTCCTTACAGTTTTCTACATCGTTCCTCCTCGTTCAGTGAGAATGAAGTCTCTAGAATGATTTCAGTCACTCAACGAGAAAGGAGTTCGAAATGGCAAGCAATCTTGAACCTTGGAGAAATCGAGCCTTATTACCTTCAAAGCTCTGGAATTCATCTTTTTCGTCAAACTTTTTCCGACGCATGGACAGGCTTTTTGAAGATGTCATGAGCGAGTTCTCTGAATTCAGTCTGCGAGATCAGTCGCTTCATGAATATGAGCCAGCATGCGATTTGATAGAACGTGAAAACGATATTCAATTTTGCCTTGATCTTCCGGGAATGCATGCAAAAGACATTAATGTTGAGCTGACGGGCAACGTCCTCGTGGTTTCAGGAGAAAGAAAACTCGAACGCAAAGAAGACAAAGTCAATTCTCACTACCACGAACGACGATTGGGCGCATTTGAGCGAAGATTTTCATTACCAGAGAACGTCAATGCTGAAAAAATACAAGCTCATTTCGATTCTGGTGTTTTGACCCTGACACTGCCCAAAACGGCTCAATCGCAAAGAAAAAAGATCAACATCATTGAAGCCGCAGCAAAGCCCGGTGAAGTCAAAATTGAAGGCAAATCGGAGCATAAAAAAACAGCCTGATGCAATACAAAATGAACTCGCGGAAAAAGGGGAGGTACAACTCATGAACCGAACAATCCTCATGCTCCTCACGCTTATGCCAACCGCTCACTCCCTAAATTCATGCGCAAGCTCCCCATCCGCGGCTTCATCGTCATCTTTTAACAAGCAAAGTGCCGCTCAGACAGACTCTTCGAGCGGAAGTGTCTTGGAATGTCCATGGGGTCCAATGGCTATGCATGGGTGGCGCTCTGATGGTATTTCACGCATGTTTGCGGCTGCCGAAAAGGCCACCATGTTTGAGGGTCAAGTCAGCAAAGTTCTCAATGATAAATCAGACGTGTACATGCCTCACGTAATTCTTCTTGTGACAAAAACGAAAAGACCCAAAGAGGAAGTCATCGTTCACGCCGGACCGGCCTGGTTTCTGAAACAACAGGGGCTACTGATTAACCCCAATGATATTGTCATTGTAACAGGCCGGTTGCTCAACTCGGACGAAAACACAGTGATTGCCACCTCAGTCAGTAAAGATAAGAAAACTGTTAACTTACGAGATAAGACAGGTCGTCCCGCTTGGGCCAGGGGTCCACACATGTCACCTTAAAGCTCTACTCCCCGCCGCCTGGCACTGACGATAAAAGTGAAATGGAATTAACCTCAAAATCTCGCAGCCTTCCAGAGTTGCCATAAAATCTTCAAAATTGGTGCATTGACTGAACTTATGGGCTTTGTTACCCCTCAGCTATTCGGTGTGTGTCATTTCGACAATCGCATTCAGTGCAGCTCGGAGGTTCACTATGGCATTCTGGCTTCGGACGATTCATTCAACCCGACGAATCCTCCCCACTCTGCTCTGCTTGTCCGCTGTTCCCGCACTTGTCGACAATGTAGCTTATGCAAGACGCAACAGCACCCCACGCGCACCCACAAGCCCTAGTCCGCAAATAACCCCGAAACTTGGCATTGCTACTCCAGACAACACTCTCACTCGAAATGCGCTCAAGAACTGTGCATCAGACAGTAAGGTGACTGTTGCAACTTACAACGTGGAAAATTTCTGGGATGACATTGAAGCAAACTCAGGCGAGCAAAATTACGACGAGTATGTAAAAAATGCGTCTAACTGGTACTCTGAGCAAATGTACGCGAAGAAGGCTCACAACTTGGCCGACGCGCTTCGCATGGCAGGAGCGCCTGATATCGTTGCGATGCAAGAGATCGAAAGCGCTGGAAATACAAGCCGCTCACTAGAAATTCTGAAGCCTTACATTGAAAATATGGGCTACAAATACTTCGCTCTCGGCAAGCAAACGCCTGGCAATCCTGTGTCCGTGACAACGGCAGTCATCAGTAAGTATCCGATCACCTACAATGCGAATTTGAATTTTACTATTTCATCTGAAGGTTCAAAGTCGGATGAAACGATGTCTTCATCTAATTCATCGGCACGTGATCCTCAGGTAGTGAACGTCGATATCAACGGCACTACTCTTCGACTCTATGTTGCGCATTTGAAAAGTCGCCGTGGAGACTATGCGAGTGGTGATGCAATGCGATTTGCTGCTGCGTCGTTAATGCGTAAGGATATCGAAGTACAAAAAGCAAAAAACCCATTAATGGACGTAATCGTTATGGGTGATTTCAATTCCGATGAAACTGAGCGCCCGCTCACAGAGGGACTCTTGTCCTCTTCAGACAAAAACAACATGAAAATGGATTCATCAAATCCCGACATGTACAATTTGTGGTTTGAGCTTCCCTCAGCCGAGCGCTGTTCCTATATGCACAGTGGACAGCTCTGGTGTCTTGACCATATCCTCACCTCCGCGAGCTTATTTGATGGTAAAGGGCTCGATTTGGTTGAAGGTTCCTTCCAAGTTGTTGGTCACAACGGTGGCGAAGCCGCAGAGCGACTGATGAAAAACGACGGGCGAACACCCTTTCGCTGGGGAATGCAGCGTTCTAGAAACGGCAGTCGATTCACTGGCACTGGATACTCAGATCACCTTCCACTCGTTGTGACGCTCAAGCGCACAGATCGCTGCGAGTAAGTAGGATCTGAAACTCTGTAAAGACGCTCGAAGTGCTACAAATTTGTATATTTCTAAACCTATGAGAAATTTGTTTCTCCCGGTAAACTTGCAATTTGAGCACGGGTAACTTTTCAATTCTCGAGACAACTAAAGAAACTAAACATTCTGACTTTTCAGTCGGGAGGCTTTATGCGAAAAAAGCCAAGGAAAGTAGCGAGCCGCAAGAGAAGAAAGAAAAACGAGGGATACACTGACGACGAAACCCCTTCGCCCGATTCACTTGAAAAGCTCCCTCCTATCAATCGCAAGGATGCACCCTCGAACATAGACCCCGGAGTTGCACATTGTCCCAAAGCCACGAGCAAGAACTGTTGAGAATCATTGACGTCAGTGACCAGAAGACCTGCAACTGCGGCAACGACCATAAAAGCCACATGGTCAGCCAAGTGGGCGAATACACCGGTTGGGGTTGGTTTTGGGTTTTATTCGGAGTGACAACAGAACCTATCAGGGTGAAGTTTGTTTGCCGAAACTGCCAAACAACGGTTGGTGTAAGCTCCGACAAACGGATCTTGCGACGAGACGTTTAAAGCGTGCCGGACCGCGCTCGTGCTCTTAATTTCACCGCCTTTTCTCGAATGGCCTGCTTTTCTACGTCAGGTTTTTTCTCCCAGAGCTTCCACATCATTCCCATCCGCCGTGCAAACGATGCCCGGTGAGTTTGAACCTGCTGTGTTTTTTCCACGAAGTCCCAATAGAGCGCATTGAATGGGCAGCCCGAATCTTCGAGCGTTTGTTTTGGATCAAACTTACATGACTTACAGAAGGTGCTCATTTTATTTATATAGTTCGCGCCAGAAATGTAAGGTTTAGTTGCAAAAAGGCCACCATCTGCAAACTGACTCATTCCCATGACATTAGGGGTGACAACCCACTCGTATGCATCAATGTATGCTGACCAGAACCAACGATTGATTTCCACAGGATCTGTATTCGTCAAAAGGGAGAAATTACCCAAAACCATAAGGCGCAGAATATGGTGTGAGTATGCGAACTCTTCGACGTGGGCTACAGCAGATGCGAGGCAGTTCATTTGTGTTTTTCTACCCCAATAAAGAGGCGGAAGCTCGCCGCTAAAACCAAAAAAATTGGCTTTGGAATACTCACTCCGATGCCTCAAATAGATGAGACGAACAAATTCTCGCCACCCTATCACCTGACGTATGAATCCTTCTCTCGAAGCGATTGAAACTTTGTCAGGTGCAGATTCCACTGCTCTGACTATTTCTCTTGTCGATATAATCTGCAGATTCATAACTGCAGAAAGTCCAGAATGAAAAAGACCAACGGACTCAGAGATCATAGCGTCTTCATAAGGACCAAAAAAATCCAGTCTTTTCGAGACGAATTCATCCAAAAATCGACGAGCCGATCGCCAGTGAGTTGGAAGTGTTGGACGACGAAACACACCAAAACGATCATCCGGAATGAATTTTCTCAGATGTTTCTCAACTTCAGAATAAATAGCCGCATCGACATCATCAGTCCAATCGAAGGAGAAAAAGTCTTGCGGCGGCTCGACGGTCCAGTGTTTTTGAGGAGGCCTACGATTGTCCTCGTCAAAGTTCCATTGGCCACCCAAAGGTTTTTTACCATCCATGAGAATTTCGAACTTGACTCGCATGGCCCGATAGAAACTCTCCATCAAATAAGGAGGTTTAGGAGGGAGCATTGATTCATCTGCAAGGAAAAAGGGCGTCGAATGAATTACTAATTGACAATTGAGTCCTTCTTCATCG
>JBEAPS010000184.1:0-4430 GCA_041164285.1 Pseudomonadota bacterium | reverse complement strand
TCCGAACCAATCATGCTGTGCACTTTTTCTGTGAGTTTCTTGCGGTCTTCAATGGAGACGCTTGAGCTTGCTGTGGCTAGTTTTGCAAGAAGAGCGTCGTCTTTTGAAAGCTCTTCGAGTGCACTTGTCTTGAGAATTGAAAGGGCTGTTTGAAGCGATTCCCCCTGAGCTGTTCTGAGACCTGTCTCGTTGTTCGAGCGAAGTACGCACCCGTAGAGTGCGTGACCTGCACCGACGAGAGCTATAGCAGATGCAATGCAGCGGTGTTTGAATCGAAGCCCGGACGTTTTCATAGGAATGACCCCCATGCTATGAAGCTCTCAGAAATATCACTAAATTATCGGTTTTTTGGGGCAACTCAGTCAAGGCGTCACTATGACAATTTCGGGACGTATCAATTTTTTCTAGACGATATTCAGTTTGGCTGGTAGGTCAGCCTTTGTGATGGCTGTCTCAGTGAGAGGTCGGGCATGCGAACGGCAACAAATCGACGCGAACTTCTGAAACTTCTTGGTTTGGCAATGGCCAGCCCGTTGTTTGCACAAGAAGGGTTCGCTGAGGAAACCGATTGGGTGCTTGGTTTCGGTTCATGCATGGATCAGAGGAAAAGTCAGGGATTTTGGTCGCATATATTGAGACGCAGGCACGACCACTTCGTGTTCTTGGGCGACAATCTTTACCCAGCACGTGACAACTTGACCGAACTGCAGGACGCCTACGAGGATTTAAGTCGTAATGCTGGCTTGCGGGCGCTCGCCAAGCGCGTCGGGGTCTCCGCGGTATGGGACGATCACGACTTTGGGGCTGACAACTCAGACTCAACATTGCCTTACCGACTAGAGTCGCAGTCGTTGTTTCGAAACTTTTGGAAACAGGAATACGCAACAGAGAACGACGGTGTTTATTCCAGCAAGATTTTTCGACACGAAGGCAAATTGATACATCTCATTATGCTCGATACACGGTTTCATCGCACTCCTTACCGACTGATAGATTCCGAAGAAGACATCAGAGAGAACGAAGATTCCCAACTGTTAGGGGCGTCGCAGTGGCGGTGGCTTGAAGAGCAAATGCGAAAGAGAGCAGATGTAAAAATCATTGGGACAAGCATTCAATTGCTTTCGTCAGAACACCGGTTTGAAAAATGGTCGAATTATCCAAAGGAATATGAACGCCTGATTCAGTTGATTGAAAGATGTAACGCTCCATGTTTGATACTTTCAGGCGATCGTCATCAACATGAAATTAGTCGACTCGATTTGGGGAACGGACGCATTTTATATGACTTTACCTCGAGCGGTCTGAATAAAGCAGAAGGTCTTTCGCGCTTTGAAAGAAATCGACTGCGGGTGCAGCGGCATCTTGATGACGGATTTGGAGAGGTACGTCTTCGCTTCACAGGTTCAGAGCTTCACGTCTTGATGACCATGATCGATAGGCGTGGTCGGGTGTGTTTCACTCATCAAGACGTTCTGCTTTAGAGTTGAATTCCGCTTGCCTCTTGAAGACTCCTGACATCGCATGACTGCGGTTGTATCCCATTGACTGGAGTGTCATTCAAATTCACCTGGATTTGAACACCCTCTGAGTGGGTGTGTCCTCTGAACACAACTTGGTAAACCGTTGTTCCGTTGTTTCCGCGTCCGCAGATCGCAGACAAACTCATCGTTTGGCGCTGTTTCATAAGGGAGGTGAGCTTTTTCAGTTGTTCGCTTTGCCACTCGCTGAAATCCTGCACGGGATCCGAGCAAAAAATGAGTCGTCCAAGACTTCCATTGAGCGTGGTTAAAAGCTGACGTTGTTCTCTGCTCATTTGCTGCTGGTTGTCTCTTAGAATGATAACATCGGGATCGTTTCCGAAACAAACGCCATCAAGAAGCGAGCGCGTAATTGTATTGACAAGAGTTGCACGCGTAGAAACTTTTTCACGGCTCGAGCTCGCACCAAACTCATTGTTCTCCCAAGTTTCACCCACGTCAGGGCCAACGCGTGAATAATCACACCGACCGTATGCTGAGCTGAGGGTCGCACCGCATGAAAGTAGCTTCGCGCCGTACTTTTTGCACTCATCGTAAAGGAATTGGTGCGCACGTGCGGCTCTCTGAGCACGGGTGAGAGTGCCTGTGGGAATGCGTGCAGCCGCATAAAGAAAGTCGGCCTTGAGGAAAGTACATCCCCAGTCGTTGAAATAGGTCTTGAATACGGCACGCAGGTGCTCTTTGAACTCTTCGTTTTCAGTGTCCATTGCGAAGAAAAGCCCGCCCCACAGTGGATGATTGCCGCACACGACAGGCTGTCCCGACTTGTCTTTGAGCACCCATTCCGGATGCAGTTTCACGATATTTGAGTGTTCGAGCGCAATAAAAGGAGCACACCAAATGCCACGTTCAAGCCCCTTTGCTTTAGCGCTTTCAAATACATTTGCGATGCCTTGAGGAAAGCCCGATGAATGTTTGAGCCAATCACCCACGGCAGCCTGATAACCATCATCTACTTGGAAAACTTGATAGCTATCTTCAGGTTTGATGCCTGAGAGATCCTCAAGAAGAGTTTTATCGGTGATCGCATTATACCTATGATACCAGCTTGTATAGCCTCGTAGAGGTGTGAGCTTAGCTGCAAACTCGTCTTGTCGATCGCTGCGAGCCGTGCGTTCGTGCTTCCGAATCAGCTTCATCCAAATGTCGGTCACTTTCGACAAATCAGGCAAAAAAGGGTTCAAAGGGTTTGCTATGACCCACGACGCCAGAAGTTGTGAACCAGCTCCTGAGTCGAGAGGCGAGCGAATGCGAGAAAGATCTGCTCCTTCACACTCAAGTGCAATATCAAGGCACTTGTCGTTAAGATCTAGCTCAAATACAGTTGAGAATAGGTCTTCATCCAATGCTCCATAAAAGGCATTATTAGCAGAGCCTTCAATGGTCGTGTAGGTGAAAGACCAACTGTGAAAATGGCCTGGCATCTGAGAGTAATGATAGAAACCAGAGTCACCGAAGACTTCACGCTCAGGAAATGACTCCGGTTGAAGGGTGTCGGTTGACCCTAAAATCGGCGATTCGCTCCAACACTGATAGCCGTTAGCGAGGGCTGTTTGCGTTTGAGAATGCAATTTAAAGCCACACACTCGCAACATTTTGAATGGCCAAACTGCGGGCCCGACGTTGCCCATAACTTTAAATCTGAGGCTCCACTGGTCATATGCGCGCAGGCCGTAAGGTGCGAGATTCTCCTTCTTGAGGGAAAACATGGCGAGGCCTTGCTGCAACGGAAGCTCCATGTGAGCTTCAAACTCATCGGCAGACTTTTGCTTGAGACGGGCTGCTCGGTTGAACAGTTGGCGATCGTCGAACGTTGCTTCAATGAATAAGTTGCTCATTTGCCCGCTCCCATGGTCAATCCGCGAATAAAATGTTTTTGAAGAAATGCAAAAATGAGTACCGGTGGAACTGCTGCAAGAACAGCGCCAGCACTTTGAAGATGATAACTGGCAATCCACTGGCCTTTCAGATTTTGTAAGCCTGAAGTGATTGGCTTGAGATCGTCCGATTGAATAAGAATGAGAGACCAGAGGTAGTCATTCCAGATCCAAGTGAAAAGTAAAGTTGCAAGAGCAGCGAGTGCAGGACGCATGAGGGGCACGACGATGGTGGAAAAAATGCGCCATTCGCTGCACCCATCAATGCGTGACGCCTCGATGATTCCATCCGGAATAGTTTTAATGAAATTTCTCATAAAGAAAGAAGAAAACCCGATCTGAAATGCAACGTGGAAAAGTACAACTCCCAGACGGGTGTCGTAGGTGTGTAAAAATTGATTGGAAAGGTAAAAGACCGGAATCAACAGGATTTGAAATGGAAGTAGCATGCCGCCGAGAAAAATGAGCAAGAATTTATTGTTCCAGCGGAAGCGGAGTTTTGCAAGAACGTAACCATTCAATGAGGATAAAAAAAGTACTGCAACAACTGAGGGAATGGTGATGAGCACAGAGTTTATGAAGTAGGTCGAAAATTTGCCAACCGTGAATGCTTCAACATAATTCTGCAGGCTGAAAGTTTCTGGAAGTGTCCAGTATTGCCCCTGATTGAGCTCAGAAAGGGTTTTGATACTCGTTAGCAAGCTTGCAAGTATGGGAGAGATCCATACAAGCAAAAGAAAAGTAGCTATGATCCAGTAGAGGGTGCCACGTTTTTTGGGTTCCATGATTCAGCTCCGACCCGCTTCGTCTTTCATCGTCTGCTTCAGATACAGCAGAATCAGAATGAGACTGATGAAAAACAAAACAACCGATATTGCGGCGCCGTATCCATAGCGGAAGTTCTCAAAGGTCTGCTGATACATGTAGAGCGCCAAAACATTTGAGCTGTTAGAAGGTCCGCCGGCAGTCATAATAGAGACGAGATCAAACGCGCGCAGCGCTCCGATCATAGTCA
>JBEAPS010000183.1:0-2635 GCA_041164285.1 Pseudomonadota bacterium | reverse complement strand
TCTGTCGCGGGATTACCAGTATCGCGTCGGCTCCATTATCGGAAAACTTGGTGTAGAAAAGAAATATGAAAATTTTTTACGAGGCTTTGAAGGTAAGGATTTTCTTCAGGTGGATGCTTTTGGTCGGTTGCAGACAACTTCGTCCATGGAGCTGGGAGTCAATCCGCGTAAAAATAGTCAGCGCGGCCAAGACGTCTATTTGACTATTGATGATGATATTCAGCGTGCTGCAGTAGAGGCATTCAGAAACAAGAACGGTGCTGTTATTGCAATGAATGCACAAAATGGGGAAATTCTGGCTTACGTGAGTCATCCCAATTTTAGCCTATCAATGTATCAAGACGGTCTGACGGGAGAAGATTGGCAACTCTTGCAAACCAACCCATACAAGCCTTTGTTGGATAAGGTGACTGGGGGGGCTTATCCACCCGGCTCTGTATTTAAGATCATCACAGCACTGGCAGCACTCGAAGAGGGTGTTACGACTCCCGGACGCACCTACAACTGCAATGGTGTCTTTACTCTTGGAAACGGGAAGTGGCGTTGTTGGAAGAAAACCGGACATGGCGTTGTCAATCTCGTTCAGGCAATGGAACAGAGTTGTGACGTGTACTTTTATCAAGTGGGAAACTTGCTTGGCATTGAGCGGATTGCGAAGTGGTCGCAGCGATTTGGATTTGGTGCGAAAACTGGTTTGGATTTGAATCTCGAAGTCAGCGGGCTTGTTCCGACTTCCGAATGGAAGCTTCAAAATAGAGGCCAACCTTGGCAAAGTGGTGACACAATCAATGCTTCGATCGGGCAGGGCTACAATTTGATGACTCCCATTCAAGTTGTCGCAATGATGGCAGCAGTTGGCAATGGAGGAAAGGTCTATCGCCCCTACTTGCTCAAGCGCATTGTTGATGCATCCGGAAAAATAGTGAGCGAGGAAAAGCCACAGGTTCGAAACTTAGGTGAATTTCCCGATATCAAGAAAGAAAACATGGAATTGATTAAGCGCGGGCTCATAGATGTTGTTATGGCTCCGACGGGAACTGGTCGAAAAGCTCAGGTGCCGGGCTTTGTGATTGCAGGAAAAACGGGAACTGCTCAGACAGCTGCTCTTAAGAGAACCAAAGACGTCGAGGAAGTTTCGTTCATGCAGAGAGACCATGCATGGTTTGCCGCATATGCTCCTGCTGAGAATCCCGAAATTGCCGTGGTTGCGCTCAGTGAGTTCGATGGCGGTGGTGGCGGCTCTCAAGCAGCACCCATCGTGCAGCAAGTTTTAGAAGCATATCTTCGTAAGGCGCATCCTGAGAAGTTTCCTGTAGGTCAGGCTCCCAGCTTGTCGGTTGCACGCATGAAAAAGATTGACACCGTTGAGGATAGTTCGGAAATAAACGAAAATACTAGACCATCCGCTTCGTCTCCAGATTCAAATTCCACGCAAGCGCCTGTTTTTTCACCATCTGATGAGACTTTAAACTCTACGGGCTTGACCAATGCCAACGATTCCGAGTCTCAGTCCGACAATGTGCCTCAAACGCGCTCCGGGCAGACTGATATCGAAGATGCCAGAGAAGCATCAGATGAAAGTGAGAGGTAAACAACGTGCATTTGTTTTGGCAGCTCTTTAAAGACCGATTCAGAGGAACACCATGGACGCTGCTGCTCACGGTGTACATTTTGGTCGCAATTGGCCTTTTCAATATGTACAGCGCGAGTGGAGCTGATATTTCTGCTGTCCGTTTCAGAGGGCAAATCAACTGGGTACTTCTCGGAACTCTTGGACTCGTTTTTTGGGGTATAGTTCTTGATCTCAAGACGATCGAACGACTTTCAATTTTTTGTTACGTAATTGTCTGTATTTTATTGCTGGCAGTTGATATTTCTGGTCAGGTAGCGAAGGGGTCGCAACGTTGGCTTGTATTTGGCCCCGTGCGCATTCAGCCGAGTGAGCTTGCAAAGTTCGTGATCATTCTTATCACTGCAAGAAGTTTTGCTTTCGTCAAAGGAGTGCATGAGTTTAATCTCATTTCGCTTTGGCGGCAGATTCTAGTGATAGGCGTCCCATTTTTACTTGTCTTGATTCAGCCAGACTTAGGGACATCAGGGCTTGTATTACTTATTGGTGCATTTCAAATTGCATTTGTGAGGGTCAACTGGACGAGCATTGCCATTGTGGCGTTCACCGGTTTGAGTGCATCTATCATTGCATGGAACTTTGTACTTTATGAATATCAGCAACTTCGAGTTTTGAATTTTTTGAACCCCATGCGCGATCCTAAAGGTGCTGGTTATCATTCCATTCAGAGTATGATCGCCGTCGGAAGTGGAGGTGTCTGGGGACGTGGCTTTCAGCAAGGGACACAAAGTCAGCTGAGCTTTTTGCCTGAAAGGCACACTGACTTTGCCTTTTCAGTATGGGCTGAGGAGCAGGGATTCGTTGGAAGTGTGGTTATTTTTGCTTTGTACTTTCTACTGCTCTTACAAATTTTTCAAGTAGCTGAAAAAGCTCGTGATACGTTTTCAGGATTGGTTGCATTGGGTGTTGCTGGATTTTTTATGTTCCACTTTTTCATCAATGTGGCCATGGTTCTGGGAATTTTTCCTGTCGTGGGAGTACCTTTGTCTTTAGTCAGCTACGGAG
>JBEAPS010000182.1:0-4171 GCA_041164285.1 Pseudomonadota bacterium | reverse complement strand
GGTGAGAGTTTTGGCTCAGATAGCTCCGAATGGGGTGAAGGAATGAAAGAGCTAGACTTAAAGCGGCAGCTCGAATTTTGGCCCTTCGAACAAGAGTATTGGGAAGATGAGTTGGGGGCTTACGTTTATAATATAGATTCCAGATGTGGTGGAAGTAAGAAAAAGGGTAGTTAGAAATGAAGGTTTGGTCGGGACTGACAGGATTGATGACTCTGCTGGCATTTGCTCAAGCTGCTCAGGCTGCTGAGCCGACGTCGTTAGGTGGTGCAGCGCAGTCTAAAGTGAGCTCCAGACCTCAGTCAATTTCAGTTCGGGAAAGAACAGACAATGAAGTTGAAAATAAGAAGAGGCGGAAAAAGTCAGAGCGAGAACTGAGAGAGGAGCGGGGCGGAGGACTGAGTCGCAGTGACTTTGAGACAGCCGCAATTGAAAAAGATTTAGGTTCTGCGCTCGACAATGAGATCCGCTACATGGAACCTCTTATTAACAAACTCTCAAAGAAAACTGAACAACGTCCGAAAATTATGCGTCGTCTCATTGAAAACCTTCATCAAAAGTCGCTGCTCACTTTTTTTAATGAAACGAGAACATATGATGCTGCTTGGGAAAAATGGGACAAAGGCGGTCGTCGTGGAATAGAGCCGAAGTTCACAATGAATGTAAGTAAAATGTGGACTAGCAAGGTGATTCAGCGTTGCCAGCAGTTCATAACCGAGTATCCCACACGTCGAGATTTGGATGAAGTTACATTTCAGTTAGCTTACGCCTTCGATCAACTTGGTCGGAACAAAGAAGCCGCTCAGTACTACAGCAGGCTTGTTCAAAAATTTCCCAACAGCAAACGAGTTGCCGATGCGCATTATGCGCTCGGTGAGTATTACTTTGGAAAACTAGACTTTCGAAAGGCACTCACTTCGTTCAATGAGGTTGTTCGTTTCACGCGAGCTCCAATCCGTCCATGGGCTGAGTTCAAAATTGCATGGTCTCTTTACAATCTGCAAGATTTCCGTCGTGCTCTAGATAAATGGAAGCTCGTAGTAAGCTTATCAAACTCATCATCTTCATCATTAGGAACGAATATAAAAATTCGCCTTAAAGATGAAGCGATACGTGACATGCTGCTTGCTTTTGTAGAGTTAAAGCAGGTCAACGAGGCAATGAGTTACCTTGCAAAATATGCTTCGCCCAACCGACAGGGTGACATGTTCAATCGACTATCAAATCTTTTACAAGATAAGGGCGAATACGATCAGAGTGTTCGTGTTCTGAAACAGTACATTGCAATGAAGCCACGTGATTTGAGAGCGGCTGAGCTTCAAGTGCAAATTGTCGACACGGCAAACCTCAAGAGCGATAAACGACTTCTTTGGAGCGAAATCGTATTTCTCAACAAAAATTACGGACCATCTTCAGACTGGGCCAAAATTCATAAAACCGATAAGCAATTTGGAGAGATTCAAGAGAAAATTCATAATGTATCATATACCTATGCAAAAAAAATGCATTTTGAGGCTCAAAAATCCAAGAGCGCATACTACCTTGCACAGGCAGTTACCGGTTACAAAATTTACCTAGCGACTTTTCCCAAAAGAAAAGAAGCTGGTGAGGTGAGTTTCTTGCTCGGAGAATTGCAGTATCTTCGAGACCAATATCGCGATGCTGCAAAGACATTTGCTACCTTCACTTCCAACAAGCAGCTTCGTGCCAGCGATCCCGCAAAATATGAAAAGGCCTTCGAATATCAGAGAACTTCTGCATATTTCATTGTCCAAAAAGATATGACCGTTTTGAGAAGCCAGTCATTTAAGCCAGCACAGTCTAAAAGAAGTTTGAGTGCTGACTTGCAGGGGTATATCGATGTCTGCGATTCATACATGGCTGTGTTTCCCAATAAGCCAGGCAGTCTTGATTGTCAGCTCGATATCTCCGAGATTTATTTAAAAACGAACAATACAGATCAAGCTGAGAAGAGACTTGCGATTCTCGCTAAACAGCGCTCGGGGAGTAAAGAGGGCAAGACCGCAGCAGAGTTTTTGCTCCTACTTGCGAAGGACGACAAAAACAAACTTGCAGCGACGACCAACTCACTTCTAGCAATTCCTCAGTATACCACTGGCGACTTGGGAAAACGTTTGAATGAAATCAAACGTGCTGGCCGCTTCGATGAAGTCAAAAGTCTGGAAACTTCGGGCAAGTTCGAACAAGCCGCTCAGGAGTTTGAGCGTCTCGGCAGCGATCGAAGTTATTCGAAAGCCGATACGGCCTTGTTCAATGCAGGCGTAAACTATCGACTCGCAAAAAAGTTTGATAAGTCAATTCAGGCATTTCAGAGAATCATCACTGACTTTCCAAAGAGTCAATTGGTTGAGGGCGCTTTGCTTGAAATTATCGACATGGCTTCTGGAAGGCTGCAGCTTCAGTTTGCTGTTAACTATGTTGATATGTTTCTTGCTCGGTTTCCAAAGTCACCAAAGGCAGCAAAACTTTTAGCAGGGGCTTGCACTTATTATGATGCATTGTCTCAAACTGAGAGAGCAAAACAAGCGTGTACGCGTGTGATTGGACGTGGAGGTAGTGCAGCAGAAGTGGCGGCTGAGTCACTTGCTGGCGTCTATGAGCGCTCTGGACGACACAGTGAATTTGTTTCTTTTGCAGAGTCGACCTTAATGCGTCTGGCTAAAGGACCTTCGGCACAAATTGAACTCTGGCATAGAATTAAAGAGAGCGCCGAAAAGTCTGGGAATAAAGCTAAGGCTTTGGAGGCTCAGAAACAAATATTAGGCATTTACAGTCGAAACAAAAAATCAGTCACTGGTCCGGCTCTTTCATATGTTGCATCGTTTGCATTCGCAAATGAGTTTTCTCAGATTGAAAAATTTCGTCGCGAAGTTCTCACGGGTGGAAAAAGTGGCGCTGAGTTTCAGAGCAATATCATGAAAAGGAATGCCGCATTGAAGGCGCTAACCGATCGATTCACCTCCGTTGCTCAAGACATTGGAGATGCCGAATGGTCAGTTGCAAGTCTTTACGTGATTGGATTCGCCCATGAACTTGTAGCTTCTGAGCTTCTCAACCCGCCACAGCCTCCCGGAATTACCGGTGAAGCTTGGCAGAAAGTGAAAGAAAGTCTTGCTGGTCTGGGTGCGCAGTTTCAAAGTAAGGCAAAAGGTTATTATGTGAGCGCTGGTGGCATTGTTTCCAAGTTCAATATTTACTCTGAGTATGGGCAAAAAATTCTTGACTCTCTTGCTCGTCTAGAACCATCGAAGTTCAGGAAAGCCGACGACTTCGTTCCTTCCGTCCTCTTCGTGGGCACTCAAGTCGAGGACTCATCAAATGTTAAGAACGCGCTTGAACCAAGGGGGTGATTATGAAGGTGACGTCAGTTTTCGCTCTGTTGATTCTTGTGGGCTCACTTCCATTTTTGAACTCCTGTGAGTCAACTGGCGGTAAAGATGCGCCTTCAGCAGTGGCTCAGGACGAAGGTGAGGAAGATGAGGAAGAAGGTGACCTTGCGACTTCGAAACAGTCGCAAGGTCAAAGCAGCAATAAGAGTGCAGCTGAGAGTCGAAAAAGGGGCTCTGTAAAGTATGCAATGACGACGCTCGCCAACGAAGATTCATTTTTTGGTCAGTTGCCACAGCCTAAGCTTGAAGACGTGATGCGAGATTTGGAGGGCGAGCTTCAAAAAGACGCTGACGACGGAGCTGCACTTATTTCGTACCTGGTTTTTAGGCGTTTGTCGGGCGGTAGTCGCGATTTTCTGAGCGTTTTGGGCAAGCGTGGGACCACTGAGTCTGCAAAGGACCCTTGGCTTCTCATTGAATGCTCCTACGCAGCACTTCTACGAAATGACATTGGAATGGCTCAGTTTTTACTCGACTCTGCAGGCCAGTTTGCCAAGGGGAACTCCAAGATTTCTGGTGCCATTCTTCACGCTCGCGGTTTGATGTATTATCGGCAGCGTAAAACGGTTCTCGCCATGACGGCATTTCGAGAAGCAGCTCAGTCGAACTATGAGCCTGCGATGCTGACCCTCGCATTTTTTGCGCTTAAAGTAGGTGATGCCGAAGGCGCCTTCATTCAGCTCAACAAGCTTAAAGCTTGGCGGCAGACGACCTCAATGTTCAGGCAGCTCTGGGAATAGCATATCGTCAAGCTGGTAAGCCCG
>JBEAPS010000181.1:0-5437 GCA_041164285.1 Pseudomonadota bacterium | reverse complement strand
GTTTTATGCTGAACTAGGAAGGCTCAATCGCGTCGCGGAATTTTTTCCTACAAAGTAACTGGTAATGAAGGCAAAAATGGCGCGCCCGAAGAGATTCGAACTCCTGACCCCCAGATTCGTAGTCTGGTGCTCTATCCAGCTGAGCTAACCGCGCACACCCAGACCTCAAGGTAGACCTTGGATTTGGTGACACTTGGACTAGCGTAGCCACATCAGCGAGTCAAGCTCTTTTCTGAAAAAAGCCTATCAACATAGGCTTGAGGAAAGCCCCCCGCCCCAGACTCACAAAAAACCAAGCGCCCAGCTTCTAGCCCTAGCCAATGGGACACATCCATCAGAGTTTCTCTAAAATGATGTAGCGCCAAGACAATTGTTTTACCAGCGGCTTTCCGTTCACGCAAAATCGACCACAACACCTGTCTCCAACGCGCGTCCAAGGCCGAGTCGGGTTCGTCAAGCAACAAAATCTCAGATTCACTGGCAAGGGCTCGCGCGAGCCTAACCCTCTGCCACTGACCACCGCTCAGCGCTGAAATCCGAAAATCCAGTAACTCATCCACGCCAAACAATTCACTCCAGTCATCGCGCAAGTCGCGCCTTGCTCCCCAAAAGTCTGGCAAACCTAAAAACTCACGCACCGACATGTCTTCCGAAACTATAAGCTTCTGACCTAGCCAAGTAGCTCGTAACAAACTCGCATTGTCGGTGGGGAAATGGCGCCACTCTCCGCCCTCTAAAACGCACCACGGATCATCAAACACTCCCGCAAGCGCCGCAAGCAGCGACGACTTTCCGGCACCATTGGCCCCAAGCACGACGCAAAACGCACCTCTTGGAATCTCGAGGTGAACGTTTTCCAATACCCACCGCGCACCGTTCCAAACTGAAAACTGATGCAGATCAAATGCCAGCGAGTCGCTCATACGCCAACCCCGCGGCGTAACAACACAAACATGAGAAACGGAGTCGAAAGAAGTGCCGTATAAACCCCTACTGGCAACTCCATTGGAGTGGTAGAAATGCGTGACAAAAGATCTGCAAATACAAGAATTATTGCGCCCAAAATCCCATTCAACCATGGCCGCACCGATGCATATGCATCAGAAAAAAACAATCTGCGAGTTAAGTGTGGTACCATCAAACCAACAAAACCAATTGAACCAGCTGCACAAACTGCAGCCGCACACAAAATGGTCAAAGCAACTAATATGGATCTTCTTAATTGCTGAGAGTTCACGCCATGCGCCGCAGCAAATTCCGAACCAAAAGACAAGACCTGGAGACTAGCATCACAACGAATTAAACTAACAGCTGAGAACAAGAGTAAGGGGAGCAAAAGACCCGCAGAAGCCACGCTGTATGGCTGAATTGCGCCCAACGTCCAGACTTGAACAAGACTCAACATCGACGGACTCATACGCGCAAAAATAAGCATCAAGCCGGCCGCACACGCTGCATTAATGAGAAGTCCAACAAGAGCAATAGATGCCACTCCCCAACGCCTCGACACGCCAGCAAAAACAAGCTGAAATACCAGCACAGCTAGGGTGGCTCCCGCAAATGCTGCCAACCAAATGGATGGAACCACGTCCCAAAAATACAATTCAGCAAACTGAGGAAAAACCAAAACAAACAAGAGCACAGCCGTAGTGCTTCCGGCAGAAAGCCCAACAACGTGGGGATCGGCAAGTGGATTTCGCAAGAAAAGTTGCAAGGAACGTCCACCCACAGAAAGTGCGAATCCCACTGATGCTGCGAGCAGAACATGAACAATACGCAATTCAAAGAGTGCGGGACTGAGTAAATTCCATGGAAGTACACCCGAGAGCAGTGCGCTAAGAGCATCGGTCAAACTGAGTGCGGGACCTGAGAATATCGAAATCACACTCAAGATAGTAAGCACTGCAATCAGGAGAACGATTGTCACTTCAACTCTCTCCGAAGCAAGAGAAATGCATCCTTTAACCGCGGCCCGGGTCGTTGAAAAATATCGGCTGGTAACACCACTGTCTTGGCTTTTGCATATCGAGAGCCCAACTTCTTTTTCAAGCGATCGTAGGATGCCAAGAACTCTTGCTCGTCTCGAAGTCGATCAGAAAACACAAACCAATACTCGGACGGTATGCGTGCGAGACTCTCTATCGAAACTCGAGGGAACGCCACATCACTCATCGCAACAGGAAAGGAATTGGAGAAACCTGCTAATACAAAAACGTCACTGAGCCATGTATGAGGAGAGGCTACAAAGACTGGCTGTGCACTCACAAAAATCAACGAACTCTTCCCTAAGTTAGACTTTATATCTCGGTTCATCCGCTCAAGTTTAAGTGCTGTTGCAAACTCACGCGCAAGCTCAACGCCACGGTTCCGCGAATCAAGCTGCGCCCCCAAAAGCTCAATCCCACGAGGAAATCCATCCAATCTGTCCGGAGCAAAGATGTGAACCCGAATACGCGCCCGATCTAGTTTTTTCTTCAAAAGCGTCGGGAGTGATTCCGTACTCACAACATCAGTTGCACCAAGTGATAAAATCCTTTCGACGCTTGAGTTCATGAAAGAGCCCACCTTAGCCACAGAGAGTGCCTCGCGTGGAAAGTCACACTGCTCAGTAACGCCCACAAGCCGTTCACCCAATCCGAGAGCATAAATCCACTCTGTCGCAGCGGGGGACAAACTCACAATCGCGCGTTGGGATTTAACAATTTGAGAAGCGTGAGCACTCTGCAACTGCGCGCTGATGACGGCAAAAAAAGCAATTGAAAGGAAACGGAAAAAGAAAACTCGGTTAGTCTTCATTCAAACCAACTTCCTCAAGTCGCTCTCGAATTTTTCGAATGACTTTAGCCTCGAGTTGCCGCGCTCGCTCTCGGGTAATACCAAACTTATCTCCTACGTCCTGAAGCGTAACAGGCTCATCTGCTAAAATTCTATTTTTAAAAATAAACAGATCTCGCTCATTCAACTCCTGCTCGAGAATCTCCGACTGAGAGCGCAAAATCTCGAGAAGCTGGTCTCTTGCCAATTTTTCATCGATTGCCTCATCTTGATCGACAATCAAATCAACCTGCCGAGTGCCGGATTGATCATCATAGGCGGGAAGATCCAATGAAGAGTCACCTCGCGAGAGCCTCTGGTTCATCTCGACAACTTCCGCCTCTTTCACACCAATTTTTTCCGCAAGTAAGCGCGCATCGAACTTTTGCGTCAGCGCATACATTTTCTCAGCCTCTGCGCGCAGTCTAAAGAACAGTTTTCTCTGCGCATCCGTGGTACCAATGCGTACAAGACTTTTGTTGTCCATGAGAAACTTCAATATATAAGCCCTGATCCACCACGCACTGTAAGTCGAAAGCTTCACCCCTCGGTAAGGATTGAAGCGATTAACTGCCTGCACAAGGCCAGCATTTCCCTCTTGAATCAGATCCATGATTTGTGCGTACGCGCGCCGATAGTCCATCGCTATTTTCACAACCAAACGCAAATTTGCTGTTACGAGCCGCTGACGGGCCTGAGCGTTGTTTTTTTCGTAAGCCTCCATAGCAAGCCTTCGCTCTTCCTCAATGGAAAGAAGCGGATATCGGCGCAGCTCTGCCATATATCGAGACAATACCGAAGATGGGACTAAGCTTGTAGAGGCGTCTGAGTCGTCATCGTCTTCCTGCTCGGAATCCACAGGTTCATAACTGGCAAGCGCCGACGCGGGTGCGTCCTCGCTCTCGTCGAGCCACTCCCCATCAATAGCTTCCGAGTCTATGACCTCAGGATCAGCTTCAGTCTCTTCATGTGACTCGACAACTTCAGCGTCGAGGACCTCTGGCTCCAACACTTCATGAACAGATTTTTCAGCTGTTTTTGAGTGATTTCTTGCACGCGGAATCCTGACAAAAGACTTTTTCTTTTGTTCTGTAGAAGCAGGATCGCTTGATTTCGTGCCCTTTGATGGCACACTCTTTTCGCGACGACCCATGAAAATCACCTCAGCTGGAACCAAACATGTCTGGACTTGGAATCATCTCAAACCCGTTTGCGAAAATAAATAAACGAGACCCAGAGCACAATACGCTGATGTGGTACATTTTGGGCAACCAGGGTCAGTTTGAAGTCACTAACTCACTCAAAGAGCTTTCAAATGTATGCGAGGAGTTTTGTGCACGCGGCCTCGACACAGTGGGTGTTGTGGGGGGCGATGGAACAATCAGCCTCACCCTCTCAGCAATCGCACAAGCATATCCTGCACACAAGTTGCCCCGCATTCTCATTCTCCGCGGCGGAACAGTCAACGTATTAGCCTCTAATCTGGGAATATTTGGAAGCCCCAAAGATGTATTCGCCGATGCACTTGAAGCCTACCACACACCTGGGGGGCTCGCGGAAATGTCGTTACAGACCCTCAAAGTCAACGGTCGACTCGGATTCATTTTTGCAGATGGCATTGCTGCTCGTTTTTTAAGCGAGTTTTATAAGAACAAGTCTTCAACATTTGGAGCCGGGGTGTTTTTGGCTAAAATTCTGGCAGACGGGATGGCCGGAGGACGGCTCGGCGGAGCATACAATAACCTTTACGCTCAAGAAAACGTCAAAATTGAATGCTCACCACGCCCTTGGCCACATGCAAATCCCCTCCAACCAGAGATGCTCGTTGCATCAACAATTCCCAAAATGCCTTTCGGTATCAGAATGTTCAGACAACTTAATACACACCACTCCGAAGCAGAATTGATTGCAGTGGTGTCTAATCGAACTGCACTTCCCCATCACATGGTTCACGCCGTTCTTACTGGCGGACGCGGAAAATCAGGTGTCCTATTGAGGCACACCTTTGAAAACACTGTCATTTATCCCAATGGTAAAATTGAATATTCGCTCGATGGAGACGTCATTGAAGTAACAGAAAAACCAATTGAAATTTGCCTTGGGCCACGCTTTGTTTTCTGCTCACCCTATGGCAACGTGCTGTGAATCTCGCTCGATGAAAAGTTTTAACGAAATGAGTGATTGGATCCATGTTGAGTGCGTACGATGAAATATCTCTCAACCACGAAGACGGGGACATCACACTTGAACACTCCGTCTTAGCTCTCGACGCTAAAGCATATGGACAGATTAATTTCTTATCCAATGCCTCGGAGGCCTATTTTAGCGGAAAAACTGGTGGCAAACAGTTGTTGGTCAGCCCTGAAACACATCGCATCTTAGCTGGCAAACTGACGAAAGCTGCATTTCTTCCGTGCGCCTACTTCCGTCCAATCATGATTGGAAATCTTCGGGTCGAACTTTTACCGAGTGGCCATGGAGCGGGATCAAGCTTTCTAAGAGTCGAGAAAAAAGGCGATTCTCTGCTCTACGCATCACACTGGTCGAATCGAACATCGAGTCTTCTCAGGCGCGCTACACCCAAACCCTCAGATACTCTCCTACTCAAGCTTCACTGCGACCC
>JBEAPS010000180.1:0-3269 GCA_041164285.1 Pseudomonadota bacterium | reverse complement strand
CTTTCAACCGCACTTGCTCTGATTGTGAAAACCCAAACTGAGTGTAGCTATTGAAAGATGATGACTTGGACAAGGGTTCATAGGGTGGATCGCAGTAGACGAGGTCATTCATACCTGCACGTTCAATTACTTTTTCAAAGTCCAGATTGAGCAGCACTGCATGCGAGAAACGTTTAGCGACAGCATATAGATTCTCTGGTGAATACAATGAAGGGCATTGAATGCGATGCCCAAAGGGAACATTAAACTTTCCTTTTGAGTTCTGTCGATATAGCCCATTAAAACACGTTTTATTCAAAAAAACTGTCCGAGCAGCAAGATACACTTGGTCCCCCGCGTCCTGCTCCCGAAGATGATAGTAAAAATCCTCTGAATACTGGGATTGAAATTCATCTAGCCGTGTCATGAGCTTTGAGCACTGGTCGCGGACGACAGTGTATAAATTGTAGAGCTCCGGATTGAGCTCGCCCAGCGTCGCTCTCTCGGGCTGGGACACACTCAAGAATGCCGCAGCCCCTCCCAAAAATGGTTCAATAAAACCTTTAAACTGAGCCGGTAGAATTGGAATGATTTGTTCGAGGAGTGCTGACTTTCCGCCAGCCCATTTGATAACAGGTCGCGCTCGCCGCTCAAGATCAAACTGCATAAGCTATACTCCTGACAGTCACACCGATTCGTGTATCCTCTCAAGAATCTGCTCTGTCACGGACACTTTGTACCTGCAGCGCCTTCAATTTCAAAGGGCAACTCAATTGTCTTGATTTCGAACACTGCATCATTGAAGTCAATTCCAAGTTCGCTTGCTCTCTCGGGCTGAGCCTGCACTGACTCGAGCTTACGAGTCGGCTGATCCTCAAAGTAGACACGCACCAATTGACCAGCACTCTGTGAATCCTCCTCAGTGAGAATGAAGTGCGGTCTGTCTGAGGCCTTATTGTGTTCGCGTCTGAACGTAGGCGTGGAGTCGTAGGGTCCCAAACAAGGGAGACCACGGCGGAATCGATCAGCACACGTATCTCCTACGTTCACATATGTTTCTACACTGATCTTCAGAGACGGACAGGATACGCCCTCCGGAATGGGAATGGTCACAATGCGTCCAGTCACGTTTTCATCTTTGGTACAGGCGATGGCAAAACTTTGGTCACCCATCTCAATATTTAAACAGTTGTTCCACCACGCTTCCGGCTGCAGTCCAGTGATTTGCAAATTGAGAGCTCTTTTGGGATCTATGGGTGGCGCTTCTTTTTGAAGTGGGCCCTCTTCGCCGGGAGACACGGTCTTGGGAATATCAAGATTCTTTGGGTCTTTAGGGTTACCTGGAGCACTCCCTTTGAAGTCGGTTGAACCACATGCCCAGAGAGCAAATGCAGTAAAAGCAAACAGGAGGGCGACGCTCAAGCGAGGAATCGAAATGGGCATAGCGCGCCCGGTCAGTCTCCCTTTTCTCTTCAACAGGTTCACTCGATGCATGCTGCACCTCCTCTCGCACAGGAGGCGCAGCAAAGAGTATGCCGTGCTTACAACCGAGGCAGTCAGCCCCCTTTTGGCATGGCTTGAATGAGGATTTGAGCCTCTGGAGCTAACTCTACCGACGGTGTATATGTAAAGGTGCACCCCGAGCGCATGAAAGAGCCATTACTATTAACTCCGTTGACGGATACTTGCCACTTCATGAGGCCGCATTGTTCAGCATTCAAGGGAAGAAATTCAAATTTGGTTTTGACATCCGTCAGCACTGTGTACGTTACGCGAACTTGTTCGCTCAGGCCAACGTCACAATTCAAAGTAAGTCGATTTGAAGCAACGACAACTGAACCTTCTGTTTCGCAGATTGGATTATTAAATGAATCGAAGAGCCTCACAGAATTCAACATGGGAACCTGCGGCAAGCTGTACACTCCCTCGAGAACAAGAGCATCGTCAAAGCTCACACTAATTTCCCGACCCTCTCTGAAGTCGACCTTCTGAAAGCTCAAAACACCTGTGGTTGGGTCGAAACTGTATGGAACGTTATCCTTTGTCTGCACATCAACAACAGTCAGGTTCCTGACCACGGCTCCAGGTGCGCTCAATGAATATTCCAGAATTTCTTCGGCAAGTTCAAGATAATCAATTTTCACAATGGCTCCCTCATCGGGTGCCTCACTCAGAGTCACAATTCCCGAAGCTGGGTCGAACTGATAAGCCATTTCGGCATCGTTCACTTTCACAATAACCGACGCTGGCTTGACGGTTCCTGAGAGAGGAAAAGTCTTTCGGAGTTGTTGCTCTTCCTTATAGCTCACCTTAATTTCGGAGAACTCGGGCGCTGTGTTGTTGAGTGTCAGTAGTCTGGGATTAAAGTTGGAGATTGAGTATGCGTCTTGGATGTCAACTCCATTGACTTGAATCAACAGTGAATCTGGGTGAGGAGTTTGGCTCAACTCAAAGGATGTGAGGATGGGCTTCGCACCCACGGTGTACTCAAACCGAATTTCAGCGCTTGCAGCGGGCGCCTGGGTGAACGTGACTGAATTCCCTTTCAGCTCAAAACCCGATTTCATTTCGACGTTGTCGATAAAAACCCTCAGTGAACCAGAATCTGGCATATTCTTAAGCAACCAGCTGTTCTGCAAAATCGATTTTACGTTCAAAGAAATCTCTTTGAGAGTTGATGTATAGTCTTGGTCACAAATTGAGCCTCCTTGTCCCCCAGAGAGCGCGATCGCCTGAGCGTACACTCGCCCTTGGTTGCGAGCTCCTTCGCATTTTGTTCCGGGCATCCAAGTGAGTCCGTAGATTCGTGCCTGTGTTCCGAGTTCACGCTGACTGGACAAATAGGTTGTCAGATAACTGGCAAACCGACTTGGTTCCTCCTCGCAGTCTTCACTTTTTTCACCAGTACTGCAGTTGTCTTCGTCGGACACAATTAGGACAGCAACTGATGAACCCGGTCTTAAAAAATTAGGAGCTTTCAAACCTTGAACAGCCTGATAAATACCCATCTCGTTGCCAGAGTCAGGAGCGCCTGTACCCGGCGTAACAGCACTCCGAAAAGCCTCAGACGCATTGGCATCGCCGCGCTTAATGAGAGCTCTGAGATTTGGCTTTGAGTTGGAAGTAGTGATGACTCCAATTTGCCAATCACTGTTACCAATTTCACTCAGCAGCGGCGCGAGTTTTGTCGACAAATTTTCTTGCTCTTCCTCCATTGAGCCGGAGTCATCGACAACAACTAAAATATCAAGGAGTCCCTTTGCAGTGGATTGAGAAGCAGACTCAACGAT
>JBEAPS010000179.1:0-3247 GCA_041164285.1 Pseudomonadota bacterium | reverse complement strand
CTGAGATAAATCTTGTAGACGTCGAGTATCAAGAGGCACTGACCCAGCGCGCCCAGATTCACTGAGCCAAAGTTGGTTTTTCTGTCCGTCGGTGAGGCCGAAATAACCTCCGACATAACCGAGCGCCATCATGTGGCGCTCTTTGACCCCAATCTCACCAGCAATTCTAAGCGCAGTTCCTATACGTTGTCCGTACATTTGCTCTGCGCTGGGAGCGAGCTGCGCGGCCGGCTCGCCACAACTTGTTGTGAGTGGAACCGTCACAAGACCAACAAGCTTCAATGTGCGCAGTAAAGATTTGGAAAGGTTTCTGTTTTTGTTCATTTTTCTACCCTCTTACCAAATGGGACAGCCTATAGAACATGCTACCTTTTTCAGTCGTGAATTGCTCTGTGCACAGAGGGCAGTGTTTTGACTCATATTTGGAGATTTTTAAGACCTCAAAGATACTCACAAATCTCACGAATAGGTTGACGCTTCTGAGGTTTGTCAATATCCACTCCCGCATGGATGGGAGAGCAAAGCAAAGTGAATCAACTGCGGGAAATAATTGGCTCCGAGGATACTCCTGAGCTCGCAGTCGCGCGTAAACAAGATCATATTGATATCTGCCGGAGCCGGAATGTCGAATCGGCAACCTCGGTCTGGGAAAAATATTGTCTCGAACCCGAAGCTCTTCCAGAATTTTCTCCCGATGAAATATCTACAAATCAAGATTTTCTCGAACGAAGTTTTTCGCTGCCGTTTCTCATTACTGGAATGACAGGTGGCGTACGTGATGGTCAACGAATCAATGAGCTCTTGGCTGCCGCTGCTGAAAAGTTTAATATTCCTATGGGTCTGGGTTCTCAGAAACTCATGATCAAAGACAACTCTTACCGTGAGCTTTTCGATGTTCGTCGAAAGTCTCCCCGAGTCTTCTTGATCGGCAACATTGGCGCGGTGAGTTTCAATTACGGAATCACAACTGACCAAATTGCGGCACTGGTTGACAGTCTTGAACTCAATGCATTTGCTGTTCATTTGAACCTCCTACAAGAGCTCATCCAGCCCGAGGGAGAGCGTAATTTTTGCAGTTTGCTTCCGTTCATTGAAAAGTTAGTTCAGCAGTTGCCAGTTCCGGTCGTGGTCAAAGAAGTTGGTTCCGGAATGAGCGTTGCGACCTGTCGCAGGCTTATTGATGTCGGTGTCGCCGCAGTTGATGTGGGTGGTCGTGGCGGCACGAGCTGGAGTGTCATTGAGGGAATGCGTGGCCGTCATTTGACAGCGCGTCTCGGAGAGTTATTCAGGAATTGGGGCTATTCAACCCTTCAGTCCGTTCGAGAGTGTTCTCAGCTGATTGAAAGTCAGCACAACTCTCAGCGCACTGCGCTGATTGGAACAGGTGGAGTACGCAACGGCCTGCATGCAGCTCTTTTAATTGCGAGCGGGGCTGATTTGTGTGGGTTAGGTCTGCCTTTATTTCGTGCTGTTACGAGTCCCAGAGATGGTTTGCAGCCTGAAGAGGCTCTGGATGAAGAACTCGAGTTTTTTTCACGTTCACTAAAAATCGCGATGTATTGCAGCGGCGCTCGGAGGCTGAGAGACCTCCGATCACGCATCAGGCCAAGGAGCGAATCATGACGAATATTGAGTCAGGTCTCAATCGCACAGGAGCAACTCGTGGGATCGATAATGCCCGTCACTCTGAGGTGAGGGCGACAGAGGCAAAGTTGCCAAGATCAAGTCGTATTCTTGGGTTTGCACAGATGCCTGTGAAGACGAGGCTCTCTACTTTGGTTGAGCGTGAGTTTCTAAGCGTAGATGCGGCTTTTGCGTTGCAGGCAGGTGCTGCTCTTCCCCCTGATCTCGCTGACAGTTTCATTGAAAATTGCATCGGATCGTTTGAGCTGCCTTTGGGTATTGCGACAAACTTTTTAATTGATGGAAAAGAGTATCTGGTTCCAATGGCTGTCGAGGAATCGAGTGTTGTCGCTGCTGCAAGTCATGGTGCAAAGCTAACGCGAACCCGAGGTGGGTTCGTGACAACTCCTACAAAAACCATTGCGACAAGCCAGGTGCAATTCACTGTTCAATCGTCTGAAGTGGCTACTGTCCCAGTCTGGTTTGAAACCATGCGGACTGCGATCATTGAACGTGCAAATGCATGTCACCCAAGGCTCTTGGCGCGAGGGGGAGGGACAACTGGAGTTGAACTGCGTGTCTTGCCAAAGCCTGGAATGTTCGTCATCCACATTCACGTGGACACGCGTGAGGCAATGGGTGCTAACATCGTTAACACGATTGCTGAAGACCTGGGGCGCTGGCTGCAGCAAACCCTGCACTGCGTCGTTGGCTTGAAAATTCTTACAAACCTGACGGTGCATCGTCTCACTCGTGTTCGATGCGAAGTCGAGACTCAGGATCTCGAGATGGCGGGATTCTCCGGCGAGGAAGCAGTTGAGAGAATCATTTCAGCTTGGGAGTTTGCAGATTTGGACCCCTACAGGGCTGCCACTCACAACAAGGGTGTGATGAATGGCATTGACCCTGTTGTGATTGCGACCGGAAACGACTGGCGGGCAGTGGAGGCTGGTGCGCATGCATTTGCGTCTTTGAGCGGTCAGTACAAGCCTTTGACACGCTGGAGCAAAGGTCATGAAGGTCAGCTCGTGGGTGAAATTGGATTGCCTGTTGCTGTGGGCACTGTAGGAGGTGTGACTAAGTTGCACCCAGCAGTACAGTCGACCTTGGAACTTTTGGGCAGGCCTGAGGCTCATCAATTGTCCGGCATTATTGCGAGTGTTGGACTGGCGCAAAACCTCTCAGCATTGAGAGCTTTGGCATGTGAGGGAATCCAGCGGGGGCATATGGCGCTTCATCAAAAGAATATTGAAATGATGAGACGTTATGATCATGTACCGTCTCTCGCTGCGGTGGCAAAAGACGGTGAAAGAAAGTAGTCGGCTGAACGTAACATGCTCGCAGATTGTTCCGGCAAAGGCTCTTCTGTTCGGAGAGTATGGCTTGCTGAATGGTGGTGCGGCTGCTGTTGTGCTGTTACCAAACTTTAAATTTCAAGTGCGATTTTTGCTCAATCGAGATCACTCTAATGAACAGAGATGTATTCTCAGGAGCGAATTTCTTTCGAATGAAGTCATCCTAGATTCCAGATCACTTCAATCCGGTGCTGAGCTTGTGCTCACGGGCGAGCAGCGTAATTTTTACTGCTATCTTTCGCAATATCGCGATGAATTTGCAAATTGTA
>JBEAPS010000178.1:0-21237 GCA_041164285.1 Pseudomonadota bacterium | reverse complement strand
TGAGTGTGGTCGGTGGTGGGGTGGCTCTCTCACAGGGGCAAGCGTATCAGTTTGCGAGCGAGCTTCAGTTTCCAATGGTTCTCAGAGCATCGTTTACCCTCGGTGGAAGTGGTGGCGGGCTTGTCTGGACACAGAAGGAGCTCGATGACCTCATTGCGCGCACCTTTGCCGGAGGAGCCGAAGGTGTGCTCGCAATTGAGGAGTCACTCCTTGGTTGGAAAGAATACGAACTTGAGGTGATGCGCGACAGGCAAGGCACATTTGTTGTTGTCTGCGGTGTAGAGAATATCAATCCAATGGGTGTTCACACGGGCGATTCCATCACCTGCGCCCCGTGCATGACCCTCTCTGATGCGGAATTTCAAAATCTACGTAACATTGCAAAGGCTATCTTTGAACGCGTCGGTATGGAAACGGGCGGAGCAAATATTCAGTTTGCCGTACATCCGGACTCAGGTCGTGTTGTCGTTGTCGAAATGAACCCGCGCGTTTCTCGAAGTTCTGCTCTTGTTTCAAAAGCAACGGGTTATCCAATCGCACGCATTGCAGCAAAGCTCTCTGCTGGTCTGACGCTGGCTGAACTTCAGAATGAGATGACCGGCACAACGACCGCTGCCTTTGAGCCATCCATTGATTACGTGGCGGTGAAAATTCCGCGCTGGAATTTCGAAAAGTTTCCAGAATCCAGTCAGAGCCTTGGAATCCAGATGAAATCTGTGGGTGAAGTTTTGGCCTTTGGTCGCACATTTCGCGACGCGTTTCAAAAGGCTTGGCGGTCGCTTGAGTTGGGATACGAAGGATGGCCTGAGCTTTCTCCAGAGCTCTCAGTAAATGAATGTCTTGATACACCCACGCCTCTACTCTTTCGGGCGATCAAGTCGGCACTTCTCGGCGGCTCAACAATTGAAGAGTTGCACCGTCGGACAAAAGTCTCAAAATGGTTTTTATCTCAACTTGCAACGCTGGTTCGATGTGAAAATCAGTTAAGAAATGGCGAGTTGACTGAGGATATTCTTAGGCGTTCAAAGCAAGATGGCTTCACAAACGAAGAAATTGCGCGTTTGACCTCTTTGCCGCTCTCAGATGTTGAAGAAAAGCTCAGTCTGTTTGCCATCAAGCCTACCTTTAAATGTGTCGATAGCTGTGCCGGAGAATTTGATTCATCGACGCAATATTTTTATAAGACATATGACACTCTCGATGAGCGAAAAGTAACGTCCACACGCAAAATTGTAGTTTTGGGAAGTGGCCCCAACCGAATCGGACAAGGAGTCGAGTTCGACTATTCTTGTGTTCATGCCCTTAAAGCTATTCAGAGTGCTGGATATGAGGCAATTCTGGTAAATTGCAATCCAGAGACTGTCTCAACCGACTGGTCGGTGAGCGACAGGCTTTTTATCGAACCCCTCCACAAAGAAGACGTTCTCGATATTTTAAGAGCAGAGCAGCCAGACGGTGTGTTTGTTCAGTTTGGTGGGCAAAGCCCGCTCAAGCTTACAGAAACAATCGTACGGGCGGGATTTACAGTGCTGGGAACTCCAGCAGACATAATTGCACTGGCTGAAGACAGGGAGAAGTTCGCTTCATTTGCAGAACATCATAAGATTCGTGTTCCCGATTGGTCCATTGGAACGACTGTATCGGAGTGTCTACTGGCGGCAAGAAAAATTGGGTTTCCATTACTCGTGAGACCTTCCTTTGTCTTGGGCGGACGTGCCATGCAAATTGTTCGGTCAGAGGCGGCTCTATTGG
The DNA here is from genome assembly GCA_041164285.1 of Pseudomonadota bacterium. Classification (GTDB taxonomy): domain Bacteria; phylum Bdellovibrionota_B; class Oligoflexia; order Silvanigrellales; family Silvanigrellaceae; genus RFOM01. Next base: position 19,485 of record JBEAPS010000178.1, on the reverse strand, counting down.
ATGCAATCAACGGTGCCATTGATGCATCCCATGGTCATCCGGTACTTTTGGATCGTTATTTGGAGAATGCCGTTGAATATGATGTCGACCTTGTATGCGACGGAGAAACTGTTTTCATTCCAGCCATCATGGAGCACATTGAGGAGGCAGGGGTTCATTCGGGTGACTCAGTCAGTGTCATCCCTCCATTGAAAACTTCAATTGATGAGCAAAACGAGATTCGAGATATATGCAAGACGATTGCGCTTGAGCTTGGAGTACGAGGACTCCTCAATGTTCAGCTCGCCAAATGCGATAATCAACTGTTTGTTCTTGAGGTCAATCCGAGAAGCTCGAGAAGCGTGCCATTTGTTTCTAAATCCACTGGCGTTCCTCTGGCACAGTTGGGGACATTGGTCGCATTGGGGCAACCGTTGAACAACTTACTGCACAATTTGCCAAAGTCGAACTTGCAAATGCATGCAGTGAAGTTTCCTGTTTTTCCATTTTCAAAGTTTCTCGACTCATTGCCGCGTCTTGGGCCTGAAATGCGCTCAATCGGTGAAGTGATGGGAGTTTCAGAGTCAGTGGGAGGTGCTTTTGCAAAGGCGTTCAGCGCTGCGGGCTTCGTACCACGAAAGCAAGGTTATGTTGTTATCGTGTCAGACAAGTTGCTGAGTCATAGCTTGTTTGAACTGTGCGAATTCTTACGATCGGAATGTTATTTAGTTCCGACTGTCATTTTCACACGTGACGAATTGCTGAATCAAGCCTCCACAATTGAACAAACTGAAGTTGATGGCGAAGTGGGTTTTCTCAAATCTTATAGTCAACTGAAAGAAGCGGGGATTGTATGTGTAGTGGTGTTAAATGATTCAGAACAAAGCTGGATGAGAGATACCATTCGCCAGATTCACATAGACACTCTGGCCAATAAAGTGCCTTTTATTTTGACTGAAAATCTATTTGAAGCATGGGGTAGGGCTCAATTTGCCTCTGGAGCTTTGAGAGATGTTCGCTCTTTATAATCTCAAAAGGGAGGGAATCGTGGTTAATTCAGAGCAGCGTTCGTTCTTGAGTCTGATGGAAATGTCACCGGAAAGTTTTACAACTCTTTTGCACCTTGCAACTCAGTTGAAGAATGAGAAGAAGAACGGCATTTATCCGCAGCGGTTAAAAAACAAAAATGTAGGACTTATTTTCGAAAAGCTCAGTACAAGGACCCGAAGTGCCTTTTCAGTTGCTCTACATGATGAAGGCGCACATGCGGATTTTCTTTCCACTCATGACATACATACCGGTGAGAAAGAATCTTGGGCTGACACTGCGCGGGTTTTAGGACGATTTTATGATGCTCTGGTTTTTCGCGGTTCAGAGCAAAGTAAAATAGAAAACTTGGCTCAACACTCAAGCCGTCCGGTCATCAATGCATTGACCGACGATGAACACCCAACGCAAGCAGTTGCTGACTTACTCACATTGAAAGAGCGTTTTGGAAAACTCTCGGGGCTTCGCCTCGTTTACGTCGGTGATGCAGCTAACAATGTAGCTCATTCACTCATGCTCGGAGCTGCCTTGTGCGGAGTACATTTCGTAGTGGCTGCTCCCGAATCGCTTTGGCCTCAGCAAAGGTTTCTTGAACGAGCACGGCTTCTCTCCGCTGAGACAGGTGGAAGCATATCGTTGTGCACCAATCCGCAGGTAGCGGTTGAGGGCGCCGACGCAATTTACACAGACGTCTGGGTGTCGATGGGGTTCGAGTCAAAGCTCGACGTCAGTTCTCGCATACGTTTGCTGGCTCCATATCAAGTCAACAGCACACTTTTCGAAAAAACAGGAAAGCGAGATGCAGTGTTTCTTCACTGCTTACCAGCGTGCAAAGGTATGGAAGTAACGGAAGACGTCTTTGAATCAGAGCGAAGTTTAGTCTTTGAACAGGCTGAAAACAGGATGCACTCAATTAAAGCGGTTTTACTTCGTTACTTGGGATAGGAACTGTTTATGACTGAAGACGTTGCCTGAAGGATGTTCACTGGTAGGAAACTTCGACCGATACATTACTGGTGGGCGGAATTGCGCCGGACGCAATTGTAATGAGGTTACCTGTCAACGAGTATCCCGTCTCATTCAAAACCGCTCCGTTGACTTTAACTTCAGTGATCTTTGTTGGAACCTTCTTTAGTTGGAATGAATTTTGAGCTGCTTTCGCAATGCCTTGTTTGAGTTTTTCAAACTTTTGTGTCCAGTCTGGTTCGCAAATATCAAACACCTCACCACCGGTGTTGGAGGCGAGTTCTTCATAAGATATCCCTTGTTCGACTAACGAACAACCGTCCACTCCTTCGAATTTGGAGGCTTCTGTTGCTCTGAATGCGAAAAGTTTCGGAACCTTTCCCAAGGTTGCTTTTGACAATTCTTCAAAATTGGAACTCGTGACATTTGCTGCATCATCGTCGGTCACGATCACAATCACCGCAGGCACATCTGCTCTAAAAAAATCAGCAAGCTTAGACTTAGCGTCAGATTGATCCTTAACTTCGCTGGGAAGAGCTCCGCTGACAGGGACAAAGGTGCTGATTGCAATTTCGAGTGCATCGTTACTCGTCACCTTTTGGTCGACTTGGATGATCTTATCTGCAACTTGAGTGACCGCTATACTGTTTTCGCCACTCGATTTTGCAACCAGTGCGATGCGTGCATCAACAAGTGCGTTTACTGATTCTATAAAGGATCCGAAGTTCTCCTTAACGTTGTCAATTTCGTCCTTCATCGAACCAGACTGATCGATGAACCAAGCGATGTCGACCTTACCAGCAGAGCCGCTGGTCTGGAAATTTTCGGTTGTTCCTGTCGTCAGGCTTTCGCCAGATGAGTCTTGAGCATCTTTTGCGCTCGCTTGCTCTGCGGATTGGCGTTTAATTGAAGTTGGTGATTTCGTGAAGCCACCTTTCAAAGTGGTGTCTGAACATGCTGACACTAGTAGGCCAATCGAGAATATATTCAAAAGACTAAACCGCATAGATTTCACCGCCTGCGTGACGGATCGGATGATTTGGGATTTCTCATGAGGACTTTTGTGAAAAACACATAAAGTCAGGAACTTAACAATAATTTAACATAATCTCAGGTTGCTGACCTGCTGTCCCGATAACACCTGAGAGAGTTGAAGCCAGAAAGCGAGAGGAGAACTTCTCGAAATGCTTGTACGATGGGTCGGTTATATTGTTCAAGTTTCTGCCATTTTTACTGTTTCTGCTTGCAAGCCAAAGGCATCGCAATCGGTAGCACAAGAGCAAAGCGCCGGTGGATTTGCACAGCATGTTTTTTATCGCTGCAATGTGAAGACAGTTGAGGATGGAATTCAAGTCGTTCGACAAACGTCGGCATTTAATAATACGACGCGCGACATGAGCCTTCAGTCTAAATTTTCGAATTCACCTACGCTTCAGTTCAGTGAGTTGGGCAAAGTGTCTTCAGACTTTTGGAGTTCACCTGGCCGTGTGTCAGTCAAGCTTGTTCTTAAAAAGAGTGGAGCTAAGGGAGTTGTTTTGGGTTTTGCTGGTGGAAAGCCCGCTACAAGCGTTGAAGACTCGGCATGCGAAGTTTTGTGCACTGGCCCTACAATCAAAGCCGATGGACGTTGTATGTGGAGCGGAATTGCGGCTGAAAGCGTCATTGGCAATATGATCATTGAGACTATTGCTACAGCTGGACTTGGAACGGTCTGGCGAGCAGCATATGCTGTTCGCGTTGCTCAAGGAGCTTCCAAAGTCGCAATCACAGCAAACAGCGGCGATGCTATTTTGGCACTTGACCCTGCTCTGAGAACCGGCGCTCAGAACATTGCAAAGGCTCAAAACTTCGACGAGGCTCTTGGGCATCTTTCAAAATCACTGCAGAAGACAAATCCATTGAGTGGAACAAAGGCCCTTGGCCCAGGCAATTGCGCGAATGATGCCATGACTCAATTAGTTTCGTTGGTTCTTGGCCGCTGGGCATGCGCGATTCCCTATCCGAAAGGAGCCATGATGTATTCAACTCAAATGAATATCGTCGAAGACTTGTCGGTCTCGTGGGTGTTAAGTCGGTTTACAAAAACATTAACAATCTGAGCCAGTTTTCGGCAAAAACTCTTGCGTCCAAAATGTCAGATGGCGATGTTGCGTTTTTATTTTCTAAAGCAAAGGGTGCGGGGCATGCAACGCTCATCACTCGTATTCAAGGGCGTTTTGTGCACATCAATAATCAAAATTGGCCAGTGAAATTTCAGCCGATTGAACACTGGGAGCAGACTTGGATAAAAGCGTTCGCTCAAGAAGGCGCACAGTATCATGTCTACATTACATCGAAAAAATTGATTGGATTTTGATTATTTCGCTTCAGTTCCCAAATAAGGTTGTGCTGAGTCCAGTCAATCACTGCGGTGAGTGAACTATGAGATGGCAACAACCTCGTTTGCTCACCGTAACAAAAAATAAAGATTAACTGTCTATATTTTAATCAGTGCCGGTTTCTTGTGCGGTTCGCTTGGTGCGATTGCGCCAACTGTTCCTTGTTGCTTTTCGTAAGAGCTCGACTCTGTGGTTGTTTATTCGCTCTAGCAAGATTGGAACGATTGTTGCTTTGAGCAGATTATGCGAGCAATGCATGAGGAGGAACCACGCATGAAGAATTCACTTTTTACATTCTGTCTGGTGGGTGCAAGCTTTTTAGCGGTGTCATGCGGGTCGGGAAACGAAGCCGAAGTACAATCGGCTCATTTCGAGGCGAACGTCACGAGTCATTTCACAGACAAGAAGATTTTGTCCGAAAATCGTTTCCAGCTGATCACACCAACGGGTGCGAAAATATTTGCCGCTGGTAAAGAATGGGAGAAGAAGCAAGAGCTTCAGGCAAACTATTTTGCGAAACCAGCAATGTGTGCGACGAACGCGTCGAAGGTCCTCGAGATGGCAGGTGTTCACGGGTACAGCTCACCCCTATTGATGAATATGGTCAATTCCGCAAAAAAACGAGGCGCTTGGGTTATTAATCTGCCTAAAAATAGGTTTGAAATTGCTGCAAAGCTAAAGCAAATCTTCAACGGAAAAATACCAGTTGGCTCCTTCGTAAGTGGCTGCCTCAGACCTGACTGCTCCGGTCAGGCAGGAGATGGGCACATAGCACTCATAGGTGACGTAGATTCTTCTGGTTATATAAAAATATATCACAACAATTGGTACAGGCCTGACAACCATTCAGACCGCATTTGGCGGCCCTACATGATTCCCATGGACTGGTATAACAAAGGTTATCGCAGGAAGTGGATGGCGACACCCTGGATATATATTCATCGGGATCAAAACAACTCGCCGCGCGATATCAGTGTGCCTCTGCCTGAAATTGACGATCTCGATCCGACCAACTACTATTTGACGTTGACGATTCCGAGCGAAATTTTGCATGAATTACGTATGGGTCAGGGTGTTATCACTGATGGGAAGGGCGGTGTTACTGACCAAGCTGGCAAGTCGGTTCTAACTGACAATCGTTCATGCTCTGGACTCACAATTTTTGATGCCAATGATCCGTTGGGGGTGAATCTACGTGAATCCTCTTCAGGCCAAATTTTGTGCCAGATTCCCAATGGAACATCAGCCACTTTGATTGAGAAAGAAGGTCTTTGGTCGCGAGTTTCGGTGCAATGCGGTGGAATTGATCGTGTTGGACTCGTCTTTAGTGCTTTGACCCAAGCGAACAGCTGTCATTGAGTTGAGAGCCGGAATGTCGTAAACGGACCACATACTTTTCCGTGTGTGGTCCGTTTCTGATTGATGGTTCAATGGGAAACCGACCGGTATGAGTTGATTTGATCTTAGATAGGGGTTCTATGACCGGGTGCAACGATGCGCGGTTTTCAATTGCTGAGTCACTCAATGGAACATCTTGGTTGCAAGTGCTTGCAGCTGAGCTTGAGACTGAATACCTTAAAAAACTTGAGCTAAAGATTTCCGAGGACTGGGCAAACGGTATTTCTGTATATCCAGAAAAAAGTTCAATTTTGCGAGCGCTGACTGCCACGCAATGGAATTCAGTCCGTGTTGTCATTATGGGTCAGGATCCATATCATGGCGAAGGTCAAGCAAACGGTCTTGCTTTTGCTGTAAATTCGGGGATTCGGCTTCCTCCCTCGATTAAAAACATCTACAAAGAATTGAGCTCCGATATCGGCTTAGATGTCCCTCCAAACGCAACGCTCACGGGTTGGGCAGAGCAAGGGGTTTTGTTGTTGAACAGTGTACTGACTGTCAGGGCACAAGAGCCTTTGTCCCATGCCGGTTGGGGTTGGGAACGTTTCACGGAGGCAATTGTGAGGAGCCTGAATGAACACCCCGAACCCATCGTATTTATGCTTTGGGGTGCTCCTGCACAAAAAAAAGCTGCTTGGGTCAGCAACCCTCGTCACCTTGTTCTTCAAGCTCCCCATCCATCGCCACTTTCGGCCCATCGTGGTTTTTTCGGCTGTAGACATTTTTCGAGCGCGAACGACTATCTACAAAGGTCAGGACGCACACCCGTGCGCTGGGAACAGGTAGACAGTGTCTGATTGATAGACACACCGGAATACGAATGACTCTTTGAAAAGATTAAGCTTTTTTGTTGGCACTGCATTTGCAATGGGTTGGTCAACTTGTTGGAGGTTATGCATAATGAAAATGACGACGATCACCAAGACCATTGGTCTTTCAATTATTGCAATTGGGTTCTTCACAGCGTGTGGCCAAGCTTCTGAGCAAAGCGCACAGTCACAATCGCTACAAGATGATTTGGAGATGGCCAGAAAGGTTGTGGTTAAATGTAATAATGTTCCATCGGCAGAAGAACTGCTCGCTTTGGAACTATCAAAAACATGCCGTGAGCAAAACATCCAGTTGAAAGCCAAAGGCGTCTCTGGATGTGCGGAAGACTACTGTACCGACATGGTGAGTTTGGAGTCTCAGCGACGAGGACTGGAGTTTGATTTAGGGTACGATGGTGAAGTTGAATTCCTTGTTACTATTTCATCAGACTTTCTTGAAAGCCGACAGGAAAAAATGGGACTCATTTGTTATTCGCCAGTGTTGAAAGCACGTGAGCTGCTCGGCAGCTTAGGCGATAGCTGCAAGTAGTTCAAATTCAGATTTGTAATGAGTCGAGAAATGGTGCGGTTGAGGCCTAAGGCTTCCCGCACTTTTTTTCTGGCTTTGAGGTTTAGTGAAGTTCATCTATTCTTTGAATGGAGGAACTATCATGGAGTCGTTGTCTTATTTGGGTGATTTGGTTTTGGTTTCAACAGTGTCAGCTGCTGTAGCTCTGACACTGCGTCGCCTAAAGGTGCCAACGATTGCGGGCTTTCTCTGCGCGGGAGCTTTACTCGGACCAAAGGGATTTGCATTGGTCAAAAGCTACGAGTTTATCGAGCAATTGGCCGAAATAGGCGTTGTCTTGCTTTTGTTCACCATTGGTCTCGAGTTTTCTTTAGCCCGTTTAAAAAACATGTTTAGGCATGCAGCCATTGGCGGGTTGGCACAAATGGTTCTCACAATTGTGACGGCATATATAATAGCCAGAGCATTGGGTGTGAGCTCAGCTCAGAGTCTTTTTTACGGTTTCGTGTTTGCGCTCTCGAGCACTGCAGTTGTTTTGCGATTGTTGTCAGAACGTGGTGAAAGTGATGCTCCCCACGGACGTTTTATATTGGGCACTCTCATTTTTCAGGATCTATGCGTTGTGCCCATGGTTCTCATTATCCCCTTGCTCACATCAAATAATTCATTTCTGACTGGTTCATTTGAAATTTCGATTGCACTTTTGAAAGCAACCGCCCTGATCGTAACGACCTTTTTCTTGTCGCGGATTGTTGTGCCCACTCTCTTTAAATGGGTCGACTCGACCCAAAGCCGAGAGATTTTTCTGCTGGCAGTGATGAGTCTTTGTTTAGGGACAGCGTGGTTGACCTCTCAAGTGGGACTGTCGCTAGCGCTTGGCGCTTTTCTCGCGGGCGTGATTGTGGCCGACACCGAGTACGGCAATCGGGCAATGGGCGATGTTTTACCTCTCCGTGATGCTTTTTTGAGTCTGTTCTTTGTTTCACTCGGCATGTTCTTCAATGGGAGCCTTCTTATTGATCAGCCCGTAACGATCTTTCTTTTGCTGGGCGGATTTTTGTTCTTGAAGGGATTTCTTGCAACAGTGTCGGCATTGATTTTGAGGTTTCCTGCCCGAGTGGCTTGGCTGTCGGGTGTTGGACTCGCGCAATTTGGTGAGTTTGGTTTCGTTTTGACCCAAGTGGCTCTTGCGGCAGGTGTTGTCACTAAGCCTGAAGTGGAGCCTGTGCTCACTGCAGGTGTTCTCAGTATTTGTTTGACCCCTATGCTTCTTATTGCTGCGCCTCACATGACTGCAGGCGAAAAAATCTTGGCACCTCTTGAGAAAATGATCGGTGTCAAAGGTATCGACTCGGTAGGTTCCAAAAAACATACTTTGCAAGATCATGTCGTCATGATTGGTTTCGGTGTCACCGGTCAATTGTGTGGCCAAGCACTCGCTGAAAGAGAGCTTCCATTTATTGGTATTGAACTCAATGCCAACAATGTTCGGCTTGCTCGCAAAATGAAGCTACCCATATATTACGGTGATGCTTCGAGTGCAGAAGCGTTGGGGCATGCTCACTTGAATTCAGCCAGACTAGTGCTTGTGATAATCAATGATCCTCAGGCTGTTTTGAGGATTATTGATGCAATTCGGCGCGTAAACAAGGAAGTGCCACTGGTTGTCAGGACTCACTACGTTGCTGATAAAGAGAGACTTATCGCTTTAGGAGCGACTGATGTCATTGTAGAGGAAATTGAGGCAGCCGAGTCGATGGTCAAAAAGATGCTTGCGTTGATGACCTAAGCCCAATGCTGTTATGTACACAGTCTGTGATGTGTTGTGATTTAGGAGGCTTCTGTGCTGCTCATTCCCTTTCAGCAAGTTTCATTGTTCAAAGGTCGCCTTGGAGGCAAAGGAGCTGTTTTGGGGCAACTGGTCAGTCGAGGTCTGCCGGTTCCCGACGGTGCAATTCTCACACGTCTTCCTTATTCAGAAGAAGAGTGGGGAAGTGTACTGGCATGGTGGAACTCCTTGGGCAAGCAACCCCTGGCTGTGCGTAGCTCGGCATTGGGTGAAGATTCGCATGAACTGAGTTATGCGGGGCAAAATCAAACTTATTTGAATATTGCAAATGAGGAGCAATTGCGCGACTCAGTGCGCCGTTGTTTTGAGTCGATTCACGGTGAATCGTCTCAAACTTATCGACATTTTTTTTCGCAGGGAAAAGCGCGTGAAGGCGAAATGAATGTTGTTTTGCAAGAAATGGTCATTCCGAAGTTTTCTGGAGTGTACTTTTCAAAAGACCCTCGAGGGAAGGAACGAACTTGGATTATTGAGTTGATTGAAGGCCTGGGTGAAGATCTTGTCTCTGGTCGTAAAACTCCTTTTTTTATTACGGCCGATAATCGTGCTGGTATTACTGTGCCTGGCTTAGACACTTTTAATTTTGAGAAGGTTTTATCGCTTGGTGCAAGAGTTCAGGAATTGTGCGGCTATGAGGTCGACATGGAGTGGGCTCTTGATCAGAATCTTGAGGTGAAGTTGCTTCAGGCACGCCCAGTCACAGCACTGAGGAGCCTTTCGACTCAAGCAAAATTGGTCGAGAGTGAGCTTGCACGCTTGAAGAAGGCTTACCCAGACAATCCTGTATGGGACGGACAAACTTTCTCGGAATGGACTGGATTCCCAAGCTACCTGACTTTCAGTTTGTGGCGCAGCGCGTTTTCTCCACGCAACGCCTTCGGCAACGCGCTGCGAACGCTTGGTTATCGAAGTTTCGCGCGCAAAACAGATGGGGAAAATAAAAAAGACTCACTTCTTGAGCGGGTTTTTGGTCGGGCATACGTCAACCTCGAAAAGCTCTCGACCCTCTATTTTGGCCCGATACCGTTCACAATGGTTGGACGGCCGCGTCCGCATTTGAAGTTCTCTCTTAGGAAAATGAATTGGCAAGCACTGCTCAATGCTCCTTTTGCAATTCTAAACATGATGAAGGTGGGTTGGAGTTTGAGCACTCGACGTTCCGCATGGCTCATGCGCTGTCGGCTGGAGCTCAACGACTTCCGTTCTTCAAATGCGGCTGCTGTTGATTCACAAATTTATAAAAGTTGGGAGACAAAGCGTCTTGCAAGTGCTCTTTTCTCAGAATGTGATAATTTTTTTCGGGGCACCTTGCACTGGCCATTGGTTCTTATCATCTTAAGTGAGTCTTCGCTTCAGTCGTTAACCTCAATCTTATCCTCGCTCGTCGGACGCAGTGAGGCTGAAAAAAAACTGCGTCGTTGGATGGGGCTTGGAATTCAAACAGTGACCGCTGAGATGACTCGTAAATATCAAGATGCATGCACGGACACACTCAACAGACCATTCTTTCTGGCTCAGTATGGTCATCGTGGGCCTGGGGAGTTGGATTTAGCTAATCCACGTTGGATGGAGATGGGTGAGACTGCTTTTTTAGGCTCGACTGACCGTTCGAGCCCTAAAGTCCCCCATCAGGCGAGTCACCAACCTACAGAAACTGTAGAAGACGAAATCAACTCCCTCAATACTTTTAAGCGCGATATCCTCCTTCAGGAGTGGAAACTGCTGAAAGCAATGCTTGAGCTTCGCGAGTATTGGAAAATGGAGCTTCTCAAGCCCTATGCTCAAATTAGGTTCATGGTCGAAGAACTCGGGGAACGCTTTGAGTTGAAAAGAGATGTTCACTGGCTTCGACTCAGTGAGTTAGATGAGTTGGTGAATAAGCCAACCGACTCTGTTCGTGCTGCACTGCGTTCAAAAATCGAAGAAAGAAAAGTAAGGTTCGAAGCGTTTCGTCAGTATTCTTTTCCTCAGTTCGTGACCATTCAAGAGGTTGAGTCAATAATTCATGGTGACGTTGAAATGGGGTCAGGGCACTTAGATGGACAGGCTCTCAGCCCTGGAATTGTCTTTGGAGAGGTGGTTGTCATTGACAACCCAAATGCCGCCGATCCGTCTACTTGGCCAGAAAATGCCATAATTGTTGCTGAAGCAACCGACCCGGGGTGGACCCCTTTGTTTTCCCATGCTCGAGGAGTTGTAGTTGATAAAGGTGGCGTATTGTCTCATTGCGCGATAGTAGCACGCGAGATGAGCATTCCCGCAGTCAGTGGGATTCGTCAGTGTCATCGTGTTCTCAAGTCCGGTTCAAAAATATGGTTGGATGGTAATAATGGACGTGTCTCACTTGAATCCTGAGTCTTTGCAGACAGTGCAGCAGCTCATCATTCCAACAGTGATGATTCCGCTCACAGCAATCACCGTTGCACTTTCAATGCTCGCATCGTTCATAGCGGGACTCTTTGGTTTGAGTTTGAAAAGCGAGGGCCCCAAACGGCTGCTTGAGGTTTTGCTTAAGCCAAGGGTTCTTTTGAGCGCATTAGTATTGAATGTGCTAGTGATTGGCGGAATGGCTGTGTACAAGCATATTAAAAATCGTCCGGTCATGTTGTGGCGTATTGAGCGCGCTTCACAGAACGAGGGTAGACCATCCGAACGTACCTATGAAAATTATTCCTCGGTGCAAAGTGAATTCGTTAAGACGTCCGCGAGTACTGCGTCCAAATCAGGAGCAGAAATTCAAATAGGTTGGAATCATAAGCTTCCCAAAGGTGCATTTCGTGCTCCCGTGTTTTCTGGTGGAAGTGTGTTCGTAGGAACATTTGACGGTCACGTCTATGAGCTTGATGCAAGCACAGGGGAACAGTTGCGGCGATTTTTTGTAGGCACACCAGTGACTCCTGAAATAATGATAGATGACGGAGTTCTTTATGTGGGAGAGGGAGTCCACGATACACATTCGGCGCGTATATATGCATTCGATCTGTCAACTGGGCGTCTGAAAGGTTCCTATGCGACACGAGGTCACACTGAGGGACAGCCTGTGATGGCATCACACCAAGGCGAAAAAACGATGTTTGTCGTTGCAGGGAGTGATGGAATTCATGCGGTCGACCCAACAGATATGAGTCTGAAATGGAAAGTGAACGATGGGCACATTGATGCCTCTGTTCGGGTGATGGGCGGTCGGGTTTTCGCTGGCACTGGTCGTGAAAAAGGTGATACCGAAAAGAACCGATCTTTTGCAGTGGCATATGATTTTGTCAGTGGTGAGAAGCTTTGGAAAATGGAGTTACCTGCATCGAGCTGGATGAGTGCTGTACTTTGGAATAATGAAGTATGTTTTGTTTATGGCGAAATTTATTTTGACTCTGATTTGGGTGGTATTGCCTGCTTTCGGCAAGACAATGGTCATCCAACACAAACCTACAACATGGGTGTGCCGCAAACGACAATGCCCCTGATAGTAGATAATGTGCTCTATTCAACAGATAAAAATGGGTCTGTGTGCGCTATTGAACTCAGTCAGCGACAAATGAAGTGGTGTCAAAAGATAGGTCAAGCAAAAAGTATAAATTATGCTTCACCTGTCTATTCTTCTCATCACAACGCATTGGTCTACGCGACAATGAATGACGGCCTTTGCGTCCTCGATATTGAGTCAGGAGCCATCCGAGTGAATTCCCGATTTCAGGACATGAATCCTAAGCTTAAAGAGTTTAAATCAGTTTACGCTCCAGTAGCAGTGTCTGGAGAGTCTTTTGTTGTCGCTGATGCTAAAGGGAACGTTGCGTTGTTTCGGTCGTTTTGATTGCTGTCCTTTTTTTAAAAAACATTCCAAGTAGCAGGCCTCCCAAAGCAGGGGCAACGTGCGTCATTAAAAATCCAACAGACTGAAATGAACTCAATCCTCCGAGAAGTAGCAAGACACTGATGGACCGTGCGATTGACTGAGTTTCAGCAAGCCACATGAGAGCAACAAAGCAAACTCCGCCACTCATGCCGAGTAGCAGCTCAGGCCCCGCAAATGCTGTTGCGGTCACATAGCCACCTATGACTGCAATGAGATGTCCTATTGCCAAAGCATTGAGCAGCCTTAATTTTTTTTGCCTCAGTTCAATGGCTGATCCGAATAGAACAAGCCAAACAACATTTGAGAAAAAATGGTTCCAGTCGGTATGTGCGAAAAACGACGTCAGCAAAGTGAGCCCAAATTGCCTCAGCGGTGTGACGCTGTTGAAAGCCAAAGCGGCAAGAATTGAGTCGCTTTTTAAATGAAGTGAAAATGCGGCATCTTGTTCGTTGTTCAGTATGAGCGCTGTCAGCAGAAAAGCGACAGTGCTAATGGAAGCGGTCAGCCATGGAAGTTTGCGGACAATGTTACGCGCAAGTTCACGCTCTGAAATAGCTGTTTTATGCATTCTATCCAACATAAAGAAACGGATGGGTCACAAAAGGAAAGTACCACTTTTGCCAACGCTACGATAGCCAATGGAAGATGCAAATGGTATCGCATGTAAATTGCTGTCGATTGTTCAATTGTAAGTATCTAAAGTGAGAGGGTTATGTCAAAAGATAACGATCTGAGGGATCTTTTCCTCGATGACAATCTATTGATTGAGCTTGCTAAAAGGGAGCTCAAGGGGCGACGTCCCCCTGTTATTGAATCCGAGAGGCTTCCAGTGAGTGCGATTCAACTCAAAAACAAGCTGATGCGAGAAATCGAAGCCCGGGGCTGGAGCGCGCGTGATCTGGCGCTTCAAGCTGGATTGACTCAAACAGAGGCGCATGCGTTGATCAAGGGCGGTCAACGAATTTCGCCAGAATTGGCTGTACGATTGGGGCGAGTTTTTGCAACTTCAAGTGAATATTGGTTGCGAGAAGACGACTGACCTAGGTTAATTTTGAGCTTCAATTGTTGCATTGAGATTTTGTTGGATCTCAAGACATACGTGCATGATTGTCTCATAAATAGTGTGTATGTGGTATTCACTCAGTGACTCACCACCGGTCAATAGGCTGAGTTTTCTTTTCACTTCGGCCTCTCTGTTTTCGTCCCTGATTGGTTTTTTCAGTTTTGTTTTTAAAACTCCCATTTTGACTGCAATCTCTACTCTTTCATTCAGCAGTCTCACTATTTGGGAATCTACATTGTCAATGGCAGCCCTGAGCTCTATAAGCTCAACGTTTTCGTTCGTCATTAGAGTAATCGTCTGTTGAAATTTGCTGTGTGCGTATGTCCGACTGGTTCTTCGTTTTCTGCTGCTGAAAGAACCGCTTTAAGTTCTGTCTCAGTATAAGGACGCGTCAGAAAGTCAATTCGGAAGTTATTGATACCAATATCTTCAAGAGCCTTGCGTTTATGAGTGATTGAGTATGCCTTTGAGTCGTAAACAATAGATTTACACGCCTCATGAGCAACAAAAAAGCGCTCTTTGTTGTCGTTCTCAATTTCGAGTGTGCGATATCCGCAGACAGCGTTGGTTGGACAGCCGTTGTGTAAGGCTGTTAAGCTGCAGCTTTCTGCAATGAAAAGTGGCGTATCTTTGTAAAGTATGGCTTGAGCACTCGTTCCATCGGGCCACATAGTCATCAGATCGGTTAGGTTGATCAAATCATCTTCTACAGAGAGCGCAAGTTGACTGAGACCTTTCTCGCGCCAATGTTGAGCAGCGGAGCTGTTGAGAGTGTACATAGTGAAGTCTGAACTGATCGACTCAATGGACTCTCCACGGTTCCACTCTTGCAACTTATTGAGAGCTCCCATGTTTCCCACTTCAAAAAGATTCACTCCTGCATTTACAAATGTCTCGTACCAGCGTTTCATCAGAGGCTCGTCCCATGCGCGGAGCACTGTGGGAAACGCTACACGTACGCTTATTCCCAAGGTGGAACTCATTTCGAGTAGTGCATTTGCAGTCTCTTCGTTCGAAAAATCTTTTAGAAAGGCTCGTTTAGGTTCAAACACGATTTCACTCAGAACGAGATTTGAATTTGTCTGGCATTGAGAAAAATACGATTTGATCCAATCAAGATATTCGAGACGATCGATTTTAATAGAGCATGTACTTTTGCCAGAGCGTTCCTTCGTGTTTTTGAATAAATAATTCTTAGCGAGTGACTCGAATGCCACATTGATACGTTCGCTTCTGGCTGTTTCAAGCGCATTGAGTAGTGCTTCCTCAATTTCTCGCTTGAACTCTTTCAGTTGTGATCGTGGGATGAACCAGTCAGTATCTCCCGCTACCGTCGTTGTGCGACTAGAAACGCCAATGTTTCCGAAAATCTTGAATAGATCACGCAGATCAGAAGTGAGTGCAGTTCCGGAGTTTTTGGGGCGTATTGCCTGAAATGAACTAGAAAATCTTCCAATTGGTCTCTTGTTCTTCGTGAATGTTACAATCAGCTCAATCTGGCCTGCTAGGTTTTGCAGCTCTATCGATGTGTCGATCCAGTTATAAGGTTTGATTTGCGAGTCGACAGGTGGCCTTGATATTTGTTCTACCTCGCGGCGCATCGCGTCAGAGCGTGTTCTGACGACAATATCACCAACCTTTATTCCCTGAGCGTGTTCAGGAATTTCTAACTTCAGCTTTGATCCAGCTGAGGCAACAACCGCAGTCTTGCCGTCTTGGAACATTCGTCGAAGCGAGAACTGAATTGTTTGATTCTGATATTTTTGTGACGCAGCAGTGTGGTCGCGGTTGAGTTGGTCACCATGTTGGGGTGTGGAGTGAAACAGGCTTTCGCTCGGATCGATCCTGATTCCATCGAATCTTTCTAATGTGCATTCAGGTGTAAACTCAATCCATTGTCCTGATATCGCCTCAACTACGCCCACCTTTTGGCCCTTGTGTGTGGGATTATTGAGGTCGATCACATTTTCAGCATAGCGCCCTTTTAAGAAAAAATTTGTGTTATCTCTCTGAAAGCTGAGCGTAAGCTTATTTTTAAGCTCTTCGTTCGAATCAGTTCCTTTTGTATACAGAGTGTGGGCGCTTGCAGGCGCTGCTGGTCGCAGTGTTGGGCGACCAAATAGTTCATCAAGTTTTCTGCGATATGATTGAATAACACTCGTAACATATTGAGCATCTTTTTTACGCCCCTCAATCTTGAGTGCATCGACACCTGCATCGATAAGTAAATGCAGCGAATCGACTGTATTGAGATCTTTCATGCTAAAAAGAAAGCCGTGTCCTGGCTCGCTTATGATTTTATAGGGTTTTCTACAGGTGTAGGCGCATTCACCTCGATTTCCACTCCGAGCATCTTCGGCACCTGAAAAGAAACACAGACCGCTGTATGAATAGCATAAGCTGCCATGGCAGAATACCTCAATTTCTACGTCTTCCAATGGAACCGCTTTTCGAATGCGTTTGATCTCAATTGCAGTGAGCTCACGCGCCAGTACAACTCTCTTCATACCAGCTTTCATTGCCTCTATGACACCATCGGCATTGTGAACTGCCATTTGTGTAGAGGCGTGAAGGCGCATGTTTGGAAAGTATTGTCTGCACAGGCGAGCCAATCCGAGATCCTGAACAATAATTGCATCGACGCCGACATCTTCGAGATCAGCGAGCGTAGTGCACAAACTATGCAGTTCAGAATTCTTAATGAGAATGTTCATTGTTACGAGAATTTTCATGTCGTGCTTATGGGCCAACGGAACCAGTTCCCTTAAGTCCTCAATTGTGAAATTCTCAGCGCGAGCCCTTGCATTAAAGTTCTTTAGCCCTAGAAATACAGCATCTGCGCCGCTGTTGAGAGCTGCATAGAATTGCTCCCTTCCACCAACAGGTGCCAATATTTCAGGAACTTGAGTGGTTCCTTGCGAAAACTTGAAGCTATTTTTAGTTAATTCTGCACTCATTAATAGAACCTCTGGTTCAGGCGGGGCAAGCTCAATTGTACCTGCCATAGGTTCCTTTGTTCATGAAACTGAGTGCTCTGACAAGGAATAAATTATCGTTTAATATTATGATCTTATTCGATAGGGGCGCTGTCGAAACTTCAATTATGCTCGATGTCTTCGAGCCAGAGGCTGGGAGCCATTCCTGTATTTGAACTTTTGAGAAATACCCGGATAGGTGCTTTAAATTGAACTCTTTGTTCCAAATTTGCACGGCGTGGGCCACTAATTCTGGTCTTTAGTCCGTCTCCGTCGACAATTTCAATTTCGGAATCGATACCATTATGCGGTATGAATGAAATGGTTTGAGATCCGGGTTCGTCGCCGAGTGTAATAACCTTAAGATTCAATTTATCCCGAAACCCATTGTAAAAAACCTCCTGAGAAAAGCCCCCAACACTCACTTGCCGTAGGTTTGTCTTTTCCGAATGAATGATTTTAAGAAGTTCAAGTTCAGTCAGTGTTTTTGCATAGTGGATCTCTTTTACGTATGTTTCCGAGTGACTGTCGATGGCGGGAAGTAATGCGCTACTTTGCTGTATGGCAAGGAGTTCGCCAGTCATCAGGTCGATAATTGGTGTGCCAGCTGCATGTGAGCCAAGGTTGCAATTGTGTTGTACTGTATCTTTTGGCTTCGGTTGCCCAAATATTGTTGAGGCATTTCCGGCGAAAAGAGTACATGGACCTGTTGTAGTTGATGTAATTCGCCCGCGTCTGATTTCTATAGAGAGTCCTGTTGCTGACATTTTTTCAAATTTCATGCTTTCTATCGAATCACGACCTATTTTTAATTTTTGCTCTGGAGCGGTATCCACCTGAAAGATTGTTAAGTCTCGATTGTCAGAATTCAACTTTTCGAGCGATTCGCTTGCAAAGCTGTAGACCACATTTGTACATCTCGAAACTCTACTACTGTTTGCCCATCGGACTACCGCATTGTTGCAATCGTATGAACCGAGGAAGCAATGACCGGCTGTGGCCATGTAGCCGTCGCCAAGATGAAAGGTCGTACATCTCAATGAAGTTCTCTCGTCTTGAAATGGGTATATTTCAACAATACCGATTGCTTGGCTAAGTTCGGCCTCAATGCCAGATTTGGTTGGTGTGTAGGGCACTGCTTTCGCACGACCGCAAACAAACATCGTAATAATGACAATCAGCCCGAGGCTAGAGCGTATTTTTCGGAGCATCTTCATTGACCGCCTCCGGAGCTGCAAATAGATTTATTGATCATCTTTGACATTTGTTTTGCACCGAATACCGATGGATGAATTGTTTCTGGTTTTAGAAAGTATGGAAAATTTTCATAGAATTTATCAACGTTCAATATGTGCGTGTTGTTCGTTGCCATCGAGGTCATGGCTCTGATTGAACGGTTTTCATGCTGCATCGCTTTCTCAAGCGACTCCATGAACAAGGGAAGATCTTTGATTGCTTTAAGTACGAGCCAGTTAGCCAGCTTTGCGATCAATCCTGATGAGCGTTGCACGCTCAGTTGTGTTTCTTTGCTGTCGAGTGCGTCGCCGATAATCCCCCTTTGTTTGAGAATATCGTTGAGCTGAAACTCAAACTCTTCATATGATTCCCTGATTTGAACAACGTCTTCAGCCGAAAAATAAAGGTCTGATTCTTCGTCGTAGAATGCTTCGGTGCGGGCGACGCGTGTTTGTTTTAGGTTTGAATTAAGTGGCTTTGGCTCCCATCCTGATTCTGTAGGTATTAACTGAATGTGTTCATTTTTTGAATAGGCTATTTTGCGGAGCCAGAAGGCAAGATGCTCAGAAAAATTAACGCCAACGAGGGTCTCGAAGAACTGACCAAAGATAGCGGCTAAAATGGGTTCATAGTTGTTTTGCGAGAATACCTGCAAAGGGTTGTCGTGCATCTTTGCTAATAGAACGGGAATTGCTGGACCCATACTATTTTCGCTGGACACGAGTTCTAAAACTCTAAAGAAGTCTTGCGAAATATTAGTTCTTCTCACTTCATTAAAATTGCTTCCGTTCTTGTCCGTTTTTGCCATGAAGTTGATGACTAGGCGGACAACCAGACTCGATGGCCGTGATTCTTTCAGGTACGCAAGTGCATGAGAGACGGAGTCCCAGAAAAAGGTGTCAATGCCGAGTATCAGGCTTGGATTGATTCGTTTTATGTAGAGCGCAGCCTCTTGCACAGCTTGTTCGCGTAGACGTTTGTCTGTCCACTTCGACCGGTCGAGAGCTTGATATACTTCTGGTCTTATGTACGATCCGAAGAAGTCTTGGAGACGGCCGCCATCTACAGCAAGATCATAAACAACGGGTGCGTTTTGATTCTGACTTGATGCTTCAGAAAAGGCTTGATAAACAACTCCATGTCGCTCACTTTGTCGTGGCGTATTGAGTGATCTCACTTTTTCCACTCCGCCGACTACCTGAATACTTTCTCCATAGCGCGTATTTTGCTGAAGCCAATTTGAGAATTCCGGATCAGTCAAATGAGCTGTATCTCTTTTGATATCGTAAATCCATTCACCGCTATATCCGTCAGTCTTTAGTAACGAATCTGGAATTAACGCAGATGGTCTGTTTTTCGCCTCATTTTCTAGGATAGCTATTTTCTCAGTTACATTTAAACTCTCT
>JBEAPS010000177.1:0-13403 GCA_041164285.1 Pseudomonadota bacterium | reverse complement strand
GGCTGATATTTTGGTGAGCGATCTAAACAAACAAGCTTTCGTCTAGAATCGGTATAGTTTTTCAGCTACTTATGCGATCGTTATCTTTTTAATTTTGCTGATTCTGACTTTCGTTTGGATGCGGTCATCAAAAATGACAGCAGATCCGGGTCGGGGTTGAATCAATTCATTGGAGAGAGAGTTCAGTGTCATCTCTTGAAAAAGTCGGCAGCAAGCATGCTTTTTTTAGTCATGCGTTTTTGTGGCTTGCCTGTATTGTTGCATTGTTTCCTGTGACAAGAATTGTCACCATTTCGTTGCGTCCGGGCAATCGGTTGCTTTCGTCGGATATGAGTCTGATTCCCGATGATGCTTCTCTCGCAAGTTATGTAAATATAGTAACGCAAAAGCCATTTTTACAATGGCTTTACAACAGCCTGCTTATAACGGTTACGACCAGTGTGATTGGCGTTTGTCTGGCTGCGACTGCTGCTTACGCATTTGCGCGCTTCAAGTTTCCAGGCAGAAAGTCTGGTCTCCTATTTCTCATGACAACGCAGATGATTCCAGGTGCAATGCTGTTGCTCCCCATTTATTTGGTTTTGACAAAACTGGGACTCAACAATACTTATACGGGTTTGGTTGTGGCATATTCAGTCACGACTTTGCCCTTCTCCATTTGGATTTTGAAGGGCTATTTCGATACAGTTCCTAAGAGTCTTGAAGAAGCCGCACGCATCGACGGTTGCACCGAGTTTGGCGCATTCTATAGGATTCTCCTACCTCTCTCAAAACCATCTCTTGCAATTGTATTTCTCTTTAACTTCACGCAGGCGTGGAATGAATATCTGGTCGCCTCAACTATACTTCAAGACTCTAGGCTCAGAACCTGGACTTTAGGCCTTTACGAATTGCAAGGAAACTTCAACAGCGAATGGGGCCTCTTTGCGGCAGGTTCGGTCCTCATCTCAGTTCCTGTAGTCCTCCTATTTCTTTATTCGAGTAAATATATGATCTCCGGACTCACGCTAGGTGGAGTAAAGGGTTAATATTGCGTGGATTTAAATGTGTTGATCTGCGCCTTTTTGGATGGTAGCCCCCGTCTGTAACACATCCTACAACCAGGAGGTCCTGATATGTTGAGACTCGTTATGCTTGCCTTGATGAGTGTGTTTGCCGGATTGGCTTCTGCAGCTCCGTCTTTCGTAATTGATACTCCCACCGGCCCTCGCACAGACGCCTTGGTGTTTGAGAATGTTGTTTACACGGGTGCGTGCCCAGGCTCTCGTATGTATCCAGTACGTGGCTACTTTTTTGACGATGAAGTGAACACACAGCCTGGTCGTCGCGTGCGTATTGTCAACGTGACTCCCGGTATGAATGCCGATCCGTTTCCTTACACAGATCGAGAGTATCAGTCGGGCGGTCGGTCCGAGAAAATTGACTTCTATCCACGTTCTCGTCATGGCCAGCGCTATTTTTCAGTCATGGAAGGCATCAATCAGTTTGAAGTCACCTATACCGATGGCGGTCGAATTCTGAAAACTGATGTGCTCTCTTTTCCTGTTTACGTCAGCACCCGGTACGAGGCGCGTTGGCCTGTGTGTCGTGTTGAAAACCGTTGCCATTCGACTCCGAACGGCGGCACCTCGTGTTATCCACAAACTGTTTGTAATTGCGTTTATTGAAACGTAGCCGCATGTGGTTTGGCACTATCGTTGGTATCGATTATTCGGGGGCCGGGCACTGTTGTGCCGGCCTTTCTGGTTTAAGGGTTTTCTCCACTGAAATAAGTCGACCGGAAGTTCAAGAAGTGCGCCCGGAAATGGGAGCTCTAAAACATTGGAGCCGGCAAAACTTAGCTCATTGGCTCGCCGACTTGTTAGAAAATCCTCAAAACGGACCTGTTCTCGTTGGTATCGATCATGCCTTATCCTTTCCCGCCGAGTACTTCGCGCTTCATGGAATTGCCCTCGATTGGTCTTTGTTTCTTGATCATTTTTGTCAGTTTTGGCCAATGAATCACAAAGAACACACGGTCAAAGATGTTTACGAGGCTCTGAAAAATAAGTTTGGCACTCCTCATGGGAATGCGCGGTGGCGCAGACTTGCGGAACAAAAATCAAAGGGTGCAAAGTCAGTTTTCCACTTTGGTGTTCCGGGTGCCGTGGCAAGTTCAACGCATGCAGGAATTCCATGGATTCAATATTTGCGCAATCATCCGAAACTTGCGGGCCGGCTGCATTTTTGGCCATTTGATGGATGGACCCCTAAAGAAGGGTGTTCAGTTATTACTGAAGTCTACCCCTCTCTTTGGAACAAACGCTTCGAAAAAAAAACACTCAATCAAGATCAACACGATGCTTTTGTTATTGTTCAAGCACTCATGGAGGCACAACTCTCGGGTGAGCTTGGCAGCCTTTTTGATCCGAGCCGATGGGAACAAATTCAGTTGAGTGATTACGAAAAGCAACTCGCACTTATCGAGGGATGGATCCTCGGACTTACGTAGGTGGTGGTAACCGAGCACCGCAGTCCTTGCAAAAAACAGCTTTGCTGTCGTGGTCTTCAGAAAAGCAGTGGTCACAGGTTCTATTGGAAATGTGCTTTGTTGGTTTCTGGGAGAGCTGTGCTGAGACGATACCCGTCGGAACGGCAATGACTCCGTAGCCCATGATCATAAGCACCGAAGCTAAGGCCTGCCCAAGGGCTGTGACAGGTGCTATGTCGCCGTATCCTACGGTGGTCATTGTCACAACTGCCCAATACATAGCTCGTGGAATGCTCGTAAAGCCATTCTCTTCTCCTTCGACCAGATACATAGTTGCGCCCATGATGAGCACCACAGTAACGACCGCACCCAAGAATACGGTTATTTTGGGAGCACTGGCCTTAAGTGCATCGTAGAGTTCATGGGCTTCACCTAAAAACCTGCCCAGTTTGAGAATTCTAAAGACACGGAGTAGTCGGATGCTCCGCAATACGAGCAATGAATGAGTGCCCTCGAAGTAAAAACCAAAAAAGGTTGGTAGCAAAGAAACAAGATCGACAATTCCCAAAAAGCTCGTCATGTATTTAATAGGGCGTGGAACACAGAGTAGCCTTAGAATGTACTCAATTGTGAAGAGTCCGGTCAGCACAAACTCGACGAATCTCAGCTCTTTGCCAAAGACGTTGCGGATATCCGACACACTCTCAAGCAAAACGGCGACAATGCTCACCACAATTGTCGCCATCAGAGCGATATCGAAAAACTTACCTGCGGGAGTGTCGGCTTCGAAGATAACGTCGTAGAGCTTCTGTCGGAGCCGATTGTTTGGTCCATCAATAGACGCGCGCATAATCATTCCTGAGTTGATTTCAATTTACGACATCTTCTCAGATTTCAGTTATCTTCGCCACACAGAAGCCCTTCATCCTTCTCAAGGTAGTTGCAGCTGCGGATACTTAAGTCTGGATTAATGAGAACTTCTGCTTTCGAGTTTGATGCGTCGGTGTGCACGAGGTGAAGAATTCCAGACTCATCGTAGCGCAACTCGCGAACTGCTCTAAACGGCGCGGTTGAGCCATCACTCGCCGCTTTTTGACCCGGCATGACGAACTTCACGAGTTCAGGCTGATCTGGGAATATTGGATTGACGACAAACAACATTGTGAAGTCGGTCTCAGCGTACATCATGCCGCGTACTGCAATTGCAACCATTTCTGTGCGTGGGTTTTGTGCTACCTGAAAAATGAACTCTCCACTGAGAAGCTCTGAACGTAACTCGCCAGTGTCAATGTCGGGAACTTTGCTCACCAAGCCTTTTAGATCTGCTGCTTTTATAGTTGCATAGCCTTGGGACCCGAAGGTCACGTGCACTGAACGTCGGTCGTCAGAAATATCCGGACGCTGATCTGTGGAAAGTGTTTCCGCCTCGACACTTTGGAGCGAGTTTAGCAGTCCGCATCCACTTGTGGAAATGAGAGTCAGTGCTGCGAGAGAAGTTTTAATGACCAAATGCAATTTCATAAAAGCCCCCAAGTTGAAACACCTACCAAGCCAGCTGTAGCAATGCTTATGCCAAGTATTCGCTCGATAACGCCATGTAATTATTGGATGATAATTTAAGAGGTGGCAATCAAAGACGTATGAAACTTGGATAAGAGTTTGTGAGTGCAAAACCCTTGGACAGTTTTCAGCCGAGAAGTGAGGGCTGGGAGGTATGTCATCATGAATGCTCAGGCTCTGCTGGCATGACTTTCGGAATTGCGCAGTTGCATGTTGGTTGCGACAAGCCTGTCAGTGATAATTTCTGAAAGTTTTTTGTACACAGCAAATCCAATGCGTGGATGTTGTGCACAGATTTCGGTCAGTTCTGCAGCATTGGCGGTTAAGCACTGACTTTTGAGTTCAGCCACCGCAGAGGCGGCGCGACGAGCGATGCGGGCAAGTGCGAGTTCACCCACGCACTCTCCTGGACCAAACTTGGCAATACGAGTTGAGGCGGTGGCTCCCACCAGCGGCAGGCGTACTTCAATGATACCCTCGACAATGAGATACAAGTTCGCAGATAGGTCGTCTTGTTGAATGAGCTCTGCTCCGGCGGCATATTCTTGCAATTTAAAACTAGAAGCGAGAATGCCACACTCTTCGAGCGTCAAGTCAGCAAAAAGTGCAAATTTCTGTAGTTGAGCAGCCGTGGGATTAAGTGTTGACATGTTTGATTCCCTCTCAGGTGGTTCGCGTCGATTTTATACGATTTGCTCATCCACCAAAGAGTCCAAGTGCCAAAAACACGGTCGGTGTATCAGAACAGAGGATTTGACTAATTCGCACTCTCGCGACAGCCAATCACCCGTGTCACGTTCCCTAAAAGCCAAACTTTTTTGTTCGCCAAGGGACCACTTTTAGGCACTGCTTGAATTGCAGTCAGGTTGGCCGCCCTCGCTCCAACCTGTGTATAGAATGGTTTTGTAATGAGTCGTGAAAGTTTGGTCCCGACATCTAGCATGCCGGCGAACGCTTCTGGTTTAAACGTCTCATTCACAAATGCTGAAACTTGACGACCATTTGGAGTGTAGACTCTGGAACTCTCAAGGTCTCCGTTCGTTTCTTCGTAAGGAATCACTTCAACAATATTGCAAAGCTCAGCTGGATTGTTTGGATCATTTATTGGCGGAGTTTTTGAACTTGGAATGTAAAGCTGTCTGAGTGCCGAAACATCGCCTGCACTGAGTTTTAGCGGTTGGGAAAAATAACCCTGAACACAATAGTTCATAATTGACATACGATCGAATGCACCGAGCTGTTTAGGATATGAGCCGGGCAGCTGAGCTTCAATCTCTCGTAAACCTCCATATTCCTTTCTTGAGCAGAGATCTCCGTTGATATTTTCCATGCGCGACTGTTCATGGAATAATCCTGCGAAATGACCAAATTCGTGGAGTATTGTGTTGTACGCGTAGTACTCTGCGCTAGAGTCAGCAACAACGATCGTTGCGCCGGAGCTGTCGAACGGCATTTCTGAAGTAATTTGGTACGTCCCAATATATTTGGAATAGGCTCTTCCCTCACTGAAGTAGAGCTTCGCAGGAGCGTCTTGACTTTTTGCACATGGCAGGAAGCCATAAAACTCTATTCCAACAAAACTTTTTTTGAAGTTACTTGCGAGCACTTGAGGCACGAGCGCCTTCAAACTTTTGTTAACCGGATCATTGAGAAAGCACACTTTCACACGACCGCCGGGCCATGCGAATCCAGAGTTGGCAAGGCCCGCGACGTCGGAATCGATTCGGTTAAATTTTTTGCAACCAGAAATCAACGACATAGCAAGCAAGGCAGTAAAGGCGTAAAGAGTGTGATTCATCCTTCCTCCGAGCAGCACAACGTTGTTCTATCGGAACAGAGCAGCGGCTGCTTGAGTGAAGTCTACTTATTATTTATATTTTCGTTGGTTATCGCTATGATTATGCGAATGGCCTGCGCGCAACAATTTGAACAACCGCGCTAGGTCCTGAGTGGCCTTGACCTTCTTGGATGTCGCGTTCTTTTTCCTGCGCAACTACGAGATCCAAACCCGCCAACTCCACCTTGAGAGCATCAAGAGTCATAAGCATGTCAGTATCTTTTGGACCTCCGGTTCCGAACGACAGCTGAGCAGGTGTGTATGCTTCCAAAATCAGAACGCCACCCGGCTTGAGTGCGCGGATCACTTTGAGATGTAGCTTGCCTCGCAGAGATGAGGGTAAATGACACCAAATGGAAACAACAGCATCCCACAATTGCTCGCCTAAGTCGGTCTCATTCAGATCCGCGCATTGAGTTTTTAGTCTAACACCCTTTGATTCTGCGAGCTTTTTAGCTTTTTCCAGCCCAACGGAAGAACTGTCGAGAGCAGTGACTTCAGGCTGAACGGGTAAAGATGCTAAATAAACTGCATTGCGTCCTTCACCTTCAGCAAGGCATAGAACAGAGCTCTGTGGAGAAATGTACTTACTTTGCTCGACTAAAAAATCATTTGGCTCTGTGCCGTAGAAAAAAGACTCACTATTATAGCGTTCATCCCACATATTGGGTTGTTGATTTTTTTTCGTTGGTGCTTCTGTCACTGTGTGATTTACCCCAAAACTTTCTTGATTGTTTCTGAGAGACTTTTGCCGTCAACGCGACCTATAAGTTCGGCTTGAAGCTTCTTCATTAGCACGCCGAATGTTTTATCGTCGGTGCCTTTAATGAATTCAGCCACGAACGCCTCCAGCTCAGCGCCACCCAAAGGTTGTGGGAGATAACGCTCCACTATAGCAAGCTCAGCCTTGAGAGGCGCTTGCCTGTCTGCTGGATACTCAGCCATGCTTTTTGTGAGTTGTTTTTGATAGGCTGCAATGATCTGCACAACCTCCAACTCTGTTCGCACGCGGCCAGGTTCCTTTAGATCGTTGATTTCAGCATTCTTGATTTCATTCAGAAGCATTCTGATGACGCCAAGGAGTTCTTTTTCACCGGCCTTCATGGCCGACTTCATATCTTCTGTGAGTCTCGCGCGTGTTTCACTCATAAAAAAATCTCCCTGAAGGTTATTTTCCTTTAGGGAGATATCTGTATCAGTGATTGGCTCAGCATGAAAGCTGCACCCTCACTGAGGCTGTACGAACAGCACCGCGCGTTCTCGACCAATTTTTACATGAATTCGACCCTGATCGTCGACGGGGTATGAACGGCCTGAGACGAGCTCTAGTGCATTACGACCCGGTAGAAAACGAGTGAAGAGCGAGACATTTTGGCTGTCTGACGACGTGTTTTGATTCGACAAGAAATAGGCAAAGTTCTTCTCTCCAAACGCTCTCTCATAGCCCCACAGCCAAGTAGAATCGGCCTCTTGAGTACCCACAGTATAAACGCGGCTGTTGAGCTGAACTTTAACATTGGAGTTGAGCTTGCCGCGTCGCAAGGCAGGATGCTCGTTTCTTGCCTGGATAATTCTTTGGAACACGGACATGAGGTCTTTGTCTTGCTCTACCGAGAATTTAACACTTGGATTTTCAAGGCACCATGTTCCTGGATGAGACACACACTGAGTTTCTGTTTGCCGTCCCTGTGCAAGGTCATCCCAAATCATGGCTTTACGATCGGTTGGGTCGTCGGCTCCCCACATGCCGACTTCTGCACCGTAGTATATCACCGGCGCGCCTACGTATGACATTTGGAAGGCGACTATTCCTTTGAAAAACTCTTTTTCCAATAGACCCGGTTTGTCATTTGAGTAGGGTGCTCCTCTGTCTGGCTTGTTGACAATGTCATTGTCCCAGCTGTTACCAACGTGCGGCTTGGGCGACAGTGAGCGGTTTTGCCAGATGGTTTTACTCAAAAATCGATCCGTGTCGTGGCTATCAAGCATAGTCCACAACGCATGTTTGGTATGCTCGCGATACCCGTTGAGGCGCTGTTCAATGAAATTGCGAGCCGCGCTCGGTGTGAATCTGAGCTTCTGGTCAAGATTGATAAACCAACTTTCGGCTAAAGTGCGACTGCGATAGTTCATTATGCCGTCAGCTTGATCCCCTTGAAGCATGTCGTACCCGTCGTACCAGTCTTCAGCGATGATAAGGGCATCTTTGTTAATTTCCTTTAAATGCTTTCTGAAAAGACGCCAAAATGAAGCGGGTACGTCAGCATAGACATCCAAGCGAATTCCATCGACTCCTGAGAACTCGACCCCATCAATGACCTGCGGCTTGAACCACCTGTCAAGAACCGAAAATATATATGAACGCAATCCCGGATGCAGAGCGCCATTTGGATAGCCTTGCCTGTGGTTGATGAGCGGACAGAATCCAGCCCATGAATCGAATCGAATTTTTTCCGCAAAAGGATATTTTTGTTTGTCGGGATAAAACTCTGACAACTGGCATGAGCGCGAATAATAGTTTGGCTCGCCTTCATATGACGTTGCAAACCAGTCGTAGTAGGGAGAGCGTTTGCCCCTGCGCGCAACGTCTTCAACGAGAGGTCCGTCAGTAGCAGAATGATTGAACACCCCATCAATCACGACACGAATTCCGTTGTTCTTAAGCTCATTGACGAGAAGGATGAACTCCTTGTCTGCACGCGTGAAGCCCCAAGTTGATGGATCTTCGAGTTGCTCAGAAGCGAGAAGTTTTTTGTCGTCCTCGTAAAGGTCTGGTTGACCAAATTCATTACGAGTCATGGGCCCGAGCTTAGGATCAACGTGTCGATAGTCCTTTGTGTCGTAGCGATGCAAAGAGTCGGAGTCAAAAACAGGATTGAAATAGACACCTGTGATCCCCAATGTTTTAAGGTGGGGAATCATTTGTCTGATTCCGCGAATATCGCCACCGTAACGACGCGTGAAAATGACTTGTCTTTGGACTTCCCGAGGGTCTAGCCGAGGCTGATTCTGCCTGACAATTCGTTCCATTTCTTTTTCGACGGGTGTGAAGCTGAACCAACTTCCTGTCCAAGGCGCGACAGTTCGATTGAGTTGAGACAAGAGGGGGGCGCTTTCGGCCCACTCTGTAGGAAGTTCACCGACGACATCATTGCTCACATCGCCGTTCCGAAATCGCTCTGGAAAAATTTGGTACCAAGTTGTGTCGGTCGCCCACAGAGGGACTTGGTATAAATCTGCCCCGTTGATTTGCTGACTGCGTGCGTCGTAGTTGAAGCTGAACGTTTGGTCGAGGGTTGATGCTGAAAACGGATCCCCACCAATAATTCCCTTTCGGCCAATATTGAAAACAACTGAGGAGTCCTGTGCGATGATAATAAAGTTAGACTCCAGTGGCTCGTTCGGCAAAGTCAGTAAGCCCGAGTAGGACGTGTAATTGACAGAGTCGAGGCTGAATGAGCTTTGTGGCGCCAGTTCCATATGCTGACCGTTGGAGAACAACACCTCTAATTTCTCGGCGTCACCAGTGAGTAATTTTACTTTAAACCGAACAACTCGCTCGCCAGCGTCAAGCGCAGCAACCGTCTGTGCATCAAGTTCAAGAGCCGCTTCATCGATGAATCCATCGGCTTTCGCAATGAACTTATCAGCGAGCAATTCGCGAGGAGACGGGAAGAAGTTGTTGTTATAGGGAGCAAGTCCTCTTTGTGGTTGTGTAGGATCGGTCAACCAGTCGAAGGTCTCGTCTTCATAGCGTACGATAAATTTGTATTGAAGCTCAGTGGAACGGTCGATTTTAAGTACTTTGAGAAATGAGCCGTCGGTTTGCGGCGTCATGCTGTATTGTTCTTCAAATGTGGTCGCCCAACTGCGGAAGGGCCCTGTCAGATAGACGCCTTTCACCTGTTTGGACTGAGCTGGTAGCTTGGACAGTCGGAACTCTGCACGAGGCGGTGAAATGAGAAGCGACCTGACGAATGAGGTGCGGCCCGATGCGTTTTTGGCAATAGCACGAACAATCAGAGGCTTGGATACAGTCAAAGTTTGATTGAACGTTCGTGTTGAGCTGAGCGGACGAGTGTCTGCGAACGAGGGAAGTGTCCCGTCAGTTGTATAGAATATCTCATAGCCTTCCTGTGCTTCGAAACTCAATTGAACCAAACCGGAAGAAGCTAAGGTTTCAGTTTTAATTCTAAATGCTGAGTTGATATTGTCCTGCGTGTCGAACGAATCCTCAAACAATTGAGAGCCAAACTGACTTTTTGATTCATTCCAGAAATACGTAGGCTCCGAACTTGGTGAGTTCAGGCTCTGTACTTGGCCTGTTGGCATCATCGACGATCGACAGGCTGCCAAAAGCAAGACCGATGTCGTGAGCATCATCGAACGTTTTTGAATTAAAGATCTAAGAAAGCAAGAAAAATTAATTGATTTCATTCACTCGGCCGCCTTCTTCCGTTGAATCGAACCAGTGCATCGCTTTTCGGTCGATGGTTGTTGCCAATTCTGAACCTCGCGCCGCAGCCTCCATGACTTGCAAGCGCTTTGGATTTGCAGATCGTATGATCACTTGCTGTCCACCAATGGTGGCAACAAGGTGTGTTTCATGCCCGTGTGGCTCAATTAAAATGACCTTTGGATTGCAGTCCACTTGACCCTGAGCCTCGCGTCCCTCTTTTGCGAGAACTTTGAGAGCTTCCGGTCTGAGGCCAAGAGTGTACCTACCAGGCTTTTTTGGTGTTGGCGCGTCGGAGAAATCGAACTCCATTCCGTTGAACCGGAACATTTTCTTGTTTCCGTTGATTTCGAGTTCACCTTGAAAAAAGTTCATGCTCGGATTGCCAATAAAGGACGCAACGAATGTGTTGACGGGCTCATTGTAGAGCTCAAGCGGTGTGCCGAGTTGTTGCACCTTTCCTTTGTTGAGGACGGCGATTCGGTTTGCCAGAGTCATGGCCTCGACTTGGTCATGAGTGACGTACACAACAGTAGCGCCTACCTTTTGGTGGAGCGCAGCGAGCTCAATCCGTGTTTGACTTCTCAATTGCGCGTCTAAGTTCGACAATGGCTCGTCGAACAGAAAGAGTGCTGGCTTTCGCACTATGGCTCTGCCAATGGCTACTCGTTGTCTCTGACCACCGGAGAGCTGGCTTGGCTTTCTCTCGAGCAGGTGGTCGATATCAAGCATTTTGCTCGCAGCCTGAATTCTTTCATCGATTTCAGTTTGCGGCCTCTTTTTGATTTTTAGGCCAAAGCTCAGGTTCTCTCGCACGGTCATATGTGGGTAAAGCGCATAGTCCTGAAAAACCATGGCAATATCGCGCTCTGCTGGAGCGAGTTCATTGACGACGCGCTCTCCAATCTCGATGTTTCCTGATGTGACGTCTTCGAGACCGGCAATCATACGCAATAGCGTTGATTTACCGCATCCGGAGGGACCAACGAGAACGAGAAATTCGCCGTGATCTGCCTCTATGTTTACGTTTTTGAGAACTTCAACTCTGTTCTCGTAGACTTTGTTGAGGTCTTTGATGACCAGCTTGGCCATGTGGACTCCGATGTTAGCTAAAACGTGAGCGACTTATTTTTTTCACAAAATTGGTACTTGAGAGGCGACCTCAACGCAAGCCCAGGTCGGTCCTGATGAGTTCAATAACCGAGGCCTCTGTGTTGAGAGAGCCACATTTTGAGAAGCCTTTTTGTAATTTTTGCTTGTTTGCAGATTTACAAAGCGCTTCGAGTGCTCGCTCGGTTTGTTGTTGTTTTGACCACACCGGACGAGCTGCTCTTAAAACGCCCAAAAGAAGAGCACCCGAGGAGGCGGCAATGGGTGACGCCATACTGGTGCCCGATTTTTCTCCGTAGCCTGAATCGGGAAGGGTGCTCAGGATTTCCACGCCAGGCGCGAAGCCAAAGACAACTTTGTCCCCCCAATTACTAAATCGGGCTTTTGAGTTTTGAGGCGTTGCGGCACCAATCGGGATCACACCAGGATAGTTTTTAGGGACCGGCTGTTCATCGTTGATTTTTAATCCGTCGTTTCCGGCCGAGGTGAAAACCAAAACATTTTTTGAATATGCTGCTGCAAATGCATCTCTAAGTACCTGAGTTTCTGGACCTCCGCCCCAAGAACAATTGATGATATCTGCTTGGCTCTGCAAGGCTGCCGAAATGGCACGTGCCAGATCGATGCTATTGCTTTTGCCGGAGCTGTCGAGCGCCCGAAAAGAACGGATTTGCACGTTCGGCGCCCCACCCAAAGGGCCATTGCCAGCCCATGCGTTGCTGATAAGACCTGCAACGTGAGTTCCATGGCCGAATGGGTCGGACAAAGTGGGTTGTTCAGTGACAAAGTCATATCCGATATCGTCATCAATGAGGCCATTGTTGTCATCGTCGAGGCCGTTATCTACAATTTCGAGCTGGTTGCGATGCAAAACTGGTGCGAGGGCTGGGTGCGTTGGGTCAAGACCGCTGTCTACAATAGCGACGAGGATTGAAGACATTGGAATGTCTTTTTGGCGAAGTAACGACACGGCTCGCTTGATCCCCATTTGTTCGGACCACCAAGTAGTTTTGACCGGCGGAATGGGGCTCACTGGTAGGGCAGGAGTCCACTCATAGCTGAGAGCCAATGCTTGAAAGTGAGTTGCTGGTTCCGCCGCAACCCAGTTCTCAGGCCAGTGTTCCGGGAGCGAGTCGTTGAAAATCACAACACTGCCTGAAAACTTATCAGAATTTGAGTGTGGCTGATAGGGAAACAATACTTGCTCTGATGATTCTGTAATTGGATCGTCGGTACCTTTTCGTGTTGGCTTTTTCCACACAACATGTCTTTGGACAATCTGTTGAGAGTTGAGTGCAAATTTTTGAAACTTTTCTGCACTGACGAACCGACTCAATTCCCCCTCGTCGGGGATATCTGCGACGTCGGAGTCAATGTCTCCCACAAGGACAAATTTTCCAAGTGCAAAAATGAGTGCGGCTCCCGGGCTTGTGGCGTCGGAGGTTAAGAGCGGTGCTTTCAGTCGCGAGAAATTTTTTCCACGTCCTACGAATGCTCCCCAGCTTCCGGCCACAAACCATCTGCCATCGGGCGTTAAGTGCGCACCGCATCCACCTTGTTCGGCGCAGGGGCTCAAAGCTATTCGAAGTGGCTCCGTCCAGCGTAGTGAGTTTGGTTTGCTCTCGAAGCGAATGAGCGAGGTTTGACTATCCCCTGTGCGAAGAATGGCATTTCGTTGTGTCGCAAGAGTGTCTCTGTTTTCGAGGTCGTCCCACGGTGCTTGTATGGGTTCAGCAGTGTATTCAGCTGATGGAAGTGGATCCTCGATAACTTGCACGGCGATACCGTTTTCGCCGAGCACGAGAAACCGGTCTTCAAGACTCACTGCATGAGTCCAATTCTGCCCGAATTCGCTTAGGTTCAAGAGTTTTCCACTCGAAAGCATCACCCGACCGTTGCGAATATTCACTGCTATCCATTTGCCATTGATACGGTTGACCGCGCACCGCAAGTCGCGAGCACCATCGAGG
>JBEAPS010000176.1:0-6441 GCA_041164285.1 Pseudomonadota bacterium | reverse complement strand
GCCTGAACTGGGCACGAACTTCCTATATAACCGCGCTCTGGATGCAACTGGGGGATTCACACCTCAACCAACTGGAAAGTTTGAAGCCGGTTCTGATGTACCTGACCTCGCTCAATTGATCGTTAAAGACTTTCGCTTTGCGGAGTGCACGGTTCAACGTGCCTTTGAATTCCTCGTAGGCGAGTCCCCTGATGACTACGACATTGAACATCACTTTCCTCAGTGGATAAAAACTTTGGAAGCCAATGACTACAAAGTATGGCCAGTGATGGAAGAAATAATACGATCAGTTCATTTTCAAGGGGGCTGGAAATGAAGACAATTCTCTTGCTCCCATTACTTAGCATATTGAGCATATCATGCTCACGCAATTCTCAAAATAAAATTGTTGTTCCAGAAGGCCACGATCAACCGCCTTCGACCAATCGAATTGTCATTCGCTCAAGCGATGGCTCAGCGGAAAGCCAACGCATAACAGGGCCAACACCTTTGCTTATGGGTCCGGAAGCGCTGCAAGAAGTTTACAAAGGGGTGTTTTCCGATAGTCTCTCCGAGACTAGACCAAGTTTCTTCAATGGTGTGGAAAGAGATGAACTCGGCGGATTTAGGATTTTGCAGCCAAGCAACCCGCGAGGAGGGTTCGAAGCTGCAGATCCGGTGATGAAAAAAAACGCCAAACTGAGCGCAGACTACATCTTTGCATTGAGAAAGTTTACAGCAGCCTCATGCAAAGTATTGATAGATAAAGAAATGCAGGAGCTTGACAGACCATCTAATCTATTGGTCGAAGGTTCAAGTCCATCAATCGGTAAAATAGACCAATTTTTGTCTCAGCTCCTTGGCTATAAGTCGCGCGTCGGAATCCACCGAGGAGTTCAGAATTACAAAGATGCATTCGAAAAAATGAAGGCATCTTCAGCACCCTTCAACAATGAGAGCGAAAAGCTTGAGCACCTTAAAGTAACTTACAACCATCTTTGCGTCGCACTGGCTACAGATGTGCGCGTGTATGTGCGTTGAAGGGAGTATGCATGACCTTCATAAACCGACGCGATTTGCTAACAATTTTTGGCCTGGGACTAGGTTCAAGCCTCGCCTCGCGAATTTTTATGAGAGATGTATCAGCTGATCAAGCTGATCAACATTTTTTTCTCTACGTCCACTGTGGCTCTTGGGACGGAATCGCAACTGGGCTCTTGCAACCCAATTCAGTCAACAGTTGGCCAGCTGGGTGTTTCTTTTCAGGTCAATCACATCAACCCGGAGCCCGATCAACGCGGTACAGGAGTGGTGGAGAAGCGGTGGGTAACCCCCTCGTTGGTCAGATTACGGCCTCCAACGGTCATTTGCTAACACACTACGCCAAACCATTAGGTGAGGTTTCAGGTCAGCTACTTCACGTCACGTGTGCACCCGGAAGTCTTGATCACAACGTTGCTCGACTCATACAGCAAACAGGAAGTCCATCAGGCCAGCCACATTGGATTTCGGGGCTTGCACAGGTGCTCAAAGATCCTGGCCGACCCTCTCAGTTTGTCGTCAACAGCCCATTAATTACCGGAACTACGCCCGATATATCTAACATCGCAGCTCGCAATTTGGAACGATTTCGGGGGCTTTTTAAGGAAGTTGTAGCGATGCAGTCCGACCCTTTAATTGAAGGCAGGACTGCTTTTGCAAAAGCGGCTGCATCTTCATTCGACTCATTCGATGGACCAAGCATTCTGCCCGCGAACTACAAGACGACCTTCGAAGGCACAATTGGCTCAATTATTCATGGCATTGATGGAGTTTCAGAAGACGACGCCGCGGTTATCAGCGCCGAGCGAGAATTTTCGCCTGCAAATTTACGGAGTGAAATTCTGCGTCACTTCTCATCAAACGATGCTCAGGGAATAATCGACGCTCAAGGATCTGCCGCATTATCGCAACAACTCATTCTTGCAGGTGCTCTAGCTGCATCATCAGCAGCATATGGAATGGTCATACAGATGCCCGGTGAAGATAGGCATTTTGGCGGAAGCGACATTAACACAGCAAGAATGGCTGGAAATCTGTGGACACAACTCACACAATTTTGGAAATGGCTCGAATCTGCGAAAATTCAAGAACGCGTCACTATCATAGTTTCTCATGAATTCTCTCGCACTGCTTGGAATGGAAAGGTGACCCGTGGAAGCGTTGAGAGAAATGGTAACACAATTGAAATTGCGTCCCCCGGACGCGACCATCACACAATCAATGGTCTTTATGTTCTCAATTCAAAATTGAAGCAGGGAATGAGATATGGTGGCTTGAGAAATGGATTCACTGGAGCAGGATCACGTTCATTGAACTCTCCCCCTGATGCAGCTG
Source organism: Pseudomonadota bacterium (assembly GCA_041164285.1). GTDB lineage: Bacteria > Bdellovibrionota_B > Oligoflexia > Silvanigrellales > Silvanigrellaceae > RFOM01. The sequence continues at coordinate 4,086 of JBEAPS010000176.1, read as the reverse complement.
TATCGGCACCAACAACCCAGCAAGCGCTCGGTACAATATTTCACACTCTATTTGATCAGTTCAAACACCCTGGTCAAGCCGATTCTGGACGCCGCGTCAGAGAAATATGGCCGACCTTCAAGGATGACGATCTATTGCCGGCATTGAGGGGTATCATATGAAATACCTCATTTTGCTCCTCACACTTTCTGCGTCGTGCGGAAAAACTGCTCCAAGGCCTGACATCGACAAGCCCGACACACAAACATCACCCAAAAACAATCAAGATGGCACTGCGAGTACAACAACCAACCTCGACTGGAGTGAAGGTGCGCAATTGCCGAATTCCTTCAAACTGCCAATCGGGTCTGCAGCTCTGACAAATGAAGATAAGTTTATTCTAAAAGACTCGGCCAATCAGCACTTTATTTTCGATATCGAAAATAATACAGTTGTCCTGGCACTTGTTTCTCAAGACGCACTCACCTTCATTGGCTCTCAAAACTATAGACTGGCAAGTGAAACGAGTGCTTGGAGCCTAGTCGATTCACAGATCAGATGGGTGCGTTGGGGTGCTACGAAAAAAGACCTCGCAGTGACAAGCATTCAGTTAGATTCAATTTATCCCGCTCAAGAAGTCAATTCAGTGAAGCTCTTATCAGTCCGAGACAACGGTGCACTGCTAGCTGGAATTTCGAAATCGGTTCATATCAGAATCGAAAACAGCAACAGGCAGCTTCGAGAATTTAAAGATATCGTTACACCAATCTTTCAGGCCACCGCTTTTGGACACATTTTTAAGGCCGAGCGTCAGCCTGAGAGCTTAACGCGGCTTATTGAATCCAAAGAACCACGATGGCATAAACATATTTTTCAAAATAAAAACTTGCCTGACACAGCAGACTTCGTGCGCTACGAAGTGGGTGGCTCTGCTGATGCCTTGACTGTGATTGGAATCGCAGCGGTTGGCAAAAAACTTTGGATCACACGGCCCGCTCTTCTTGGCAGCACAACAGATCCAGCAACCGATTCGGGTTCATCCGATAAGCCCTCTGGGCAAAAGTTGTCCAAGGAAGCTGAAAATTTGTTCATTCAATATTGCGCGATTTGCCACGAGGGGCGTTCGCCGGTTTTTGTGACCACATCGGAAAGTGGCAAGCAGGTAAATTTTCAAACTCTCCTGCGAGAAAAAGAAAAAATCATCAGCCTTATGAACCTTCCGCCTGATGATCCTAAGGTGATGCCTCCTTATGGAAGGCCCAAACCGACTGAAGCTGAATTAAAAACCATGTCAGAATTCTAATACTATCGATTCCACATTACGGCTCACATAGTTATGCCGGCAGTGCTTTACTATGCTCCTCTGGTTGCCCCAGCACGCCTTCAACTTGAGCAACAACACAACTACAAACAGCATCACCAGTGACGTTAACGGCTGTCCTGCACATGTCAAGAAGCCTGTCTATACCAATGATTAATGCGATTCCCTCTAGAGGCAAACCGACAGAGGCAAAAACTGTTGAAAGCATAATAAGACCAACCCCTGGAACTCCTGCAGTGCCAATAGAAGCGAGAGTTGCAGTTGTCATAATCGTTAGCATTTGAGCGAGGGTTAGTTCGATTCCATAAACTTGAGCAACAAAAACACTAGCTACACCTTGCATAATTGCAGTGCCATCCATGTTGATTGTTGCTCCCAAGGGTATCGTAAATGATGCGAGCCAATTGGGCACTCCTAGGCGTCGCTCGACCGCATCAAGAGTTGCTGGAAGAGTCGCGTTACTACTCGCAGTTGAAAATGCGACAGATAGAACAGGGGAGAAACGGCGCATGAAAGTGAGCGGATTCATTTTCGCTAGGATTGCCAGAAGTCCGCCGTAAGTGACAAGCAAGTGAATCAAAAGTACAGCGAGCACAGTTAGCATATACTTAGCCAATGGCAGCATCGCATCAGTTCCCATCCCTGCAAATGTTCTCGCATTGAGTGCAAAAACTCCAACAGGGGCTAGCCACATTACGAAGTCTACAATTTTCATGATGATCATGTTGGCTTCTTCGAGCAAATCGCGCATCCTCTGAGCCCTTGAACCCAATGCTGCAATTGCGCAGCCGACAACAAGAGCTATCACGATCACCTGAAGCATGCGTCCATTTGCAATGGCATCAAATGGATTAGTGGGAATAATATTTAAAAGAACTTCAATGAGAGGCTGCTTTTCTTTAAGAGTGACCGTGCCTGCATTCAGCTCAGTTGCTGAAAGACCAGCGCCAGGCTGTGTCAGACTGGCTACAAGGAGTGCAAGCGCAATTGCAACGGCGGTAGTTAATAAATAGAAACTGACAGTTCTAATTCCGACCCGACCAAAACGGCTCAGATCCTGCATACCCGCAGCGCCATGTGCGAGGGTAATGAGAACAAGCGGCACCATCAAAAGCTGAATACTCCGCAAAAAGAACTGCCCAAGAAACAAAAAGATTCCGTCAGACAAATACGGACCAACAAAATCATTCGCGGGAGCCGCGTGTAACGCTATTCCGGTCAGGCACCCAAGAACAAGACCGATGAAAATCTTGGTCGTCAGCGTGAAATTTTTCATCAAAAAAGACCGCCCCATCAGAAATCTGCGAGTAACAGATGATATATTGAATATCTTCAAGATTAGATGAGTATACCCTTAATGTCTAACTTTAGGCAGTTTTGCACAACGTCTTGCGGACGCTCCTCGCTTGCCTCTCCATTTTTCAGCACAAGGACTTTCGAGGATACTCAGCCCTCCATTTGCGACTCAGGTTTATTCAATTTTTTTTAACAAAAGGATTAATTTAATGATATATTTGGCCGTATTCAGATCAGCGAAATTACTTGGTCAGTTAGCAACGAATCACTGTAGCAAAAAAAGGATACAAATTTATGAACCGCTCCGACGTCATTGACTACCGAATTGAAGGCGACGACATGCAGGCCGTCATCATCACTCTCGACCCATCAGAAGTCGTGATTGCTGAAGCTGGCATGTTCCTCTATATGACCGATGGTGTCTCAATGCAGACATCCATGAGCACCGATAAAAACAAAGGCTTCTTTGGAAACCTAATGAAAGCTGCTGGACGTATGCTGACCGGTGAAAGCTTTTTTATCACCAACTTTGAGAACACATGTGGGCAGCGTGCTGACGTTGCATTTGCAGCTCCTTATCCGGGCAAAATTATACCGCTGGATCTTTCTTCGTACACCAGCGGCTTCATTGCACAGAAAGACAGCTTCTTGTGCGCAGCTCGTGGAACTGATGTCTCAATTCATTTCAATCAAAAAATTGGTGCGGGACTTTTCGGAGGCGAGGGATTCATCCTCCAGAAATTGCAGGGTGATGGCCTAGCATTCATTCATTCCGGAGGCACGGTTATCGAACGAACATTGGAACAGGGACAAACCCTACGCGTTGATACAGGTTGTATCGTTGGATTTGAACCCTCGGTAGATTTCGACATTCAATTTGTTGGTGGCTTCAAGAACGCACTCTTTGGTGGTGAAGGTCTTTGGTTCGCTACTCTGCGCGGCCCTGGCAGAGTGTTTTTACAAACACTGCCGTTTGCACGCCTTGCCAACCGCATTGGCTCCGTTGTTGGGAGCGGTCGCAGTGCCGAGCAAACCAATGGCGGACTACTTGGTAGCCTGATGGGCGACCATGACTAGCAAATTAAGCCTGCTAGGGCTATTCATTGGCCTCGTCATGTCTTCAGGATGCGACTCCACTGCACGCCTGAAAGACTCACTCGTGAGTGTGGTGGTCGACTTTGTACCAAGAAATGTGGATAAGAAAATTGGACAACTTGCGAAACACTCCAATATCATCTCTTTGTCCTCATCTAACACTGCTAGCACTCAGGCACTGAGGCGATTAGTGTTGCCTCTCGTCGAAGTCAGTAAGGTTCCAGAGCTTGAGATCACCTTCAACATCACAGAGGCAGCGGTACCGAATGCTTTCGCCCTTCCGGACGGGTCAATTTTCTTTACGACTCAATTACTTAAAATAGCAGAAACACCAGAAGAAATTTTGGCTGTTGCAGGTCACGAAATTGCACACGTCCAGTTGAGACATTCTTTGC
>JBEAPS010000175.1:0-3010 GCA_041164285.1 Pseudomonadota bacterium | reverse complement strand
ATTCGTTCGGGCAGCCCACCCACATTGTGATGACTCTTAATGACCTGTGCGTGTGCTGATGAATGGGACGATTCGATAACGTCGCTTGCTATCGTGCCCTGCACGAGCGCACAACAGGCATTGAAGCGTTGGCTTTCTCGCTCAAATACGTCGATGAACGTTGCCCCGATAATTTTTCTTTTTTGTTCCGGATCGCTGACATTCTTGAGCCGATCCAAAAAGAGTTCCGACGCATTGACTGCATGCACATTGAGTTTGAGCTTCTCGCGATACATGGTCAACGTGGACTCAAACTCATTCTTGCGCAACAGTCCTGTATCGACAAAAATACAATGAAGGCGGTCGCCAATTGCTCTGGAAACAAGAGTCGCTGCAACTGTTGAATCTACTCCGCCGCTGAGAGCACAAATGATATCGCCATGAGTATCCAATTGAGTGAGTTGCTGCTTGAGAAGTGACTCAGCTGTGTCGAGCCGGTTGCTATCACTTTTAGTTATTCGAACAGCGCATATAGAATGGATAAAGTGCTTGATTAGTTCCTTCCCATTTTCAGAATGGACAACTTCTGGATGGAACTGAATACCGAATAACTTTTTTTCTGGTTGAGCAATCATTGCAAAAAGATCGTCATGACTTTTTGCAAGACACGTGAAACCTGGAGGAAGATGAGAAACGTGGTCTCCGTGACTCATCCAAACCTGGCCTTCAAGAGTTTCAGGGGGAAAAAACTCAGTTGTCTCTGTTCCGTAAATCAGTTGTGCGGGCCCATACTCGGCTTTCGAGCCTTTGCCCACTTTACCTCCAAGGACATGAGCCATGAGCTGCATCCCGTAACAGATTCCTAAAACAGGTCTTTCACCGTTAAGCCAGTAAGGATCGATGGAAGGTGCTTCATTTTCATAAACGCTGTGTGGCCCTCCCGAGAGAATGACACCATTGATGTTTGAATTGGCTTTGAGTTCAGGAGACGAGAACTGTTCCGCAGAAACAACTTTGACTTGAGCTCCTGCATCGCGGACAACGCGGTGCAAAACTTCTGTAAACTGAGAACCAAAATCTACGACTAAAATCATAAGACATACCTCTCAAAAAAAGTTCGCCCGCCCGAGATGTCTCTACTGTTTTCAGTATGGTCTGGTGGAATAGTTTGGCGCCTCTTCGGTGATTTGAACATTGTGAACATGACTCTCTCTGAGTCCCGCTCCGGTGATTTCCACGAATTTTGCTTTCTCACGAAGCTCTTGAATGGTTGCAGCGCCTGCATATCCCATGCCCGCTCTCAGACCACCCATGAGCTGGTGAACCACATCCGATAGTGGGCCTTTGTAAGGCACCTGTCCCTCAATACCTTCAGGAACTAGCTTTTGGTCATTGATTGCACCCTGAAAGTAGCGGTCTTTTGAGCCGAGTCTCATTGCTCCAAGAGACCCCATTCCTCGGTACTTCTTGAACACTTTGCCTTGGTAAAGTGTTCGTTCTCCAGGACTCTCGTCGGTGCCTGCAAATAAGCTCCCGACCATAACAGCGTGTGCGCCGGCCGCGATGGCCTTGCAGAGGTCGCCACTATAGCGCAAGCCACCGTCGGCGATAATTTTAACGGATGAGTTGTTTAAAGCTTGTGCGACGTTCATAATCGCTGAGATTTGAGGCACGCCAACCCCAGCGACTATACGTGTCGTGCAAATAGATCCGGGTCCAATACCGACCTTAACTGCGTCTGCTCCTACGTCGGCAAGGGCGAGAGCTGCCTCGCCGGTGGCAATGTTTCCGGCTATTAGATTGACGTTAGTACCATGTCGTTTCTTAATTTCTCTGACAGCGTCAATGACGCCTCTGCTATGCCCATGCGCCGTATCTACAACGAGTACATCGATACCCGCAGCAATAAGAGCATCTGTGCGATCATAAATATCGCGCTCATTGACACCAACAGCTGCACCCACACACAGCCTTCCACGTGCGTCTTTGGTTGCATTCGGATACTCGCGCCGATTCCGCAAATCTCGCAGTGTAATAAGGCCCTGAAACGTTCCGTCGGCGCTCACAAGTGGAAGCTTCTCGATTCTGTGAGTGTGCATGAGTCTCGTCGCTTCAGATGCCAACGCTTCAGTCACCTGTTCAATGCGACCAGGCACGGTGATTTTGGCAAGCCGGTCGAACGAAGTCATGAGCTCAGACACCAGCTGAACGTCACTATTGGCGCTGCGAAGATCCCGGGATGTAAAAAGTCCAACGAGCCTATGTCCATCCAGAATCGGAAGACCAGAAATATGCTTTTCATGCATGAGACGGCGTGCATCGCCTACCGTTGCACTGTGTGCGAGTGCATGAGGCTCGCATACAATTCCAGCCTCACTCCTCTTGACTGCAGCAACCTGTTCCGCCTGCTCCTCGATAGCCATATTCTTGTGAATAATTCCGATTCCACCCAATCTCGCAAGTTGCGCCGCGAGCCTGAATTCAGTCACTGTGTCCATCGCAGACGACAAGATGGGAAGCGATAAGCCAAGTTGAGCACTGATCGACGTTGAGAGCTGCACCTCTGAGGGAACGACTGTCGATTCTGCTGGAACCATTAACACGTCATCAAAAGTCAGGCCGCGCAATTTAATCTTCGTTAAAAAATCAATAGTCACGAAGTCCTCCGATGGGTAAGAATGGTGAATATATAAAGAACTTCAATAACCCCCAGATATATCCTTTATGCAAAAGATTCAAATATATTGGCGAAAAATAGCGCAATTCGTCTTTTTGAAAAAAAACAAAATCTAGCCTTGACACTTCTGACTCGCATGGCTAAACACGCCCCTCACGCAGAAATGCAAGTTCTTTGAAAAGAGAAGAAAGAAGTCACAGAGTGCGGGAAGAGCCGCGTATCTGAGTATCGGGATTCGCACAGCGATGTGTGGAGAGCGATGAACGAGATTCGCGGTCTAACCAAACAAACGTCAATGAACGTTTTGAAATAATCATGTAGCCAAATTAAACTTAAGAGTTTGATCCTGGCTCA
>JBEAPS010000174.1:0-3207 GCA_041164285.1 Pseudomonadota bacterium | reverse complement strand
CCCTATATTGCGTCAATTGTTTCTGGTCTCTCGCAAAGAAATGGGCTGACGGGATTACTTCAGACCTATTTGGGGTATCAGGCCGGTGAATTGGTTCGCTCAGGTTTGTTTCACCGTGGCGATGGAACCTCGATTGATGCTGTGATTTGGTTCAGTGACTTAAGAGGTTTCACGGATTTTGCCGACAATCACACAGCAGAAGAAACTCTTGCATGCCTCAATTCGGCGTTTGATATCATCGGTACGTCCATTTATTCCCTTGGCGGCGATATTCTCAAGTTTATTGGCGACGCTGTGCTTGCTGTTTTTCCGATCGGCGATGGCATGTCTGCAGAGGCCGCTGCCCAAGCTGCTCTCAAAGCAGCGGTAGATACACAAAGAGCTGTGAAAAAGTGGAATGCTGAACATCAAGAGTCCATGAATTTAGGCATTGCACTCCACCGTGGTGCGGTTCACTTTGGAAATGTTGGTTCGAGCAGTCGGTTGGATTTCACTATCACTGGAGCTCCCGTAAACGAAGCATCTCGAATTGAATCTCTGTGCAAGGTACTTGGTGAAGGCATTTTAATTTCTGATATTGTAGCAGAGCTTGTTGATGGACAAAAATTTCGAAATCTGGGTGCGCACACTTTGAGAGGGGTCAAGAACCCGAGAACTCTCTATTCACTCTGAAGGTCTGCCTCAAGTTTTTTACGTGAGCTCGAGCATACTTGTTTGTTTCTCTTTGAAAGATGAAGTGAATGATGAATCAGCAGATTCCGGTTGACCTCATTTCTGATTTTTTGGTTCTATCTGAGCAGTTGAATATTTCTAAGACTGCCAAACAATTAAAGATTTCTCAGCCAGCGCTCACACGCAGATTGAAGGCTCTTGAGGATGCACTCGGTGCACAGTTGTTTGTTCGACAGAGTCGCGGTTTGTCGCTCACTGCGCTTGGACGCACACTGAAAATTGAAGTTACACCGGCGCTCGAGCGGCTCGAAAGTGCCTTTGCAAAGGTTCAGGAACTCCAACATGAATTGAAGGGTTCGTTGACCATTGGCTGCTTTTCAGAGTTCGCGTCACATGTCATTGCTCCGGCACTCATTCAATTTGCACAGCAGCATCCTTCTGTGAAGTTCGAAATTCGTTCATTGTCCGAGCAGGAGATCATTTCGGGCGTTGCAGATGGGAGTCTTCATTTGGGTGTGTCGAGCCGCGTACCGAAAAATGAGGGTATTCGCGCCTATAAGCTCATGGTAGAGCAGGTGTGTGTGGTGACCTCACCAGACAATCCTGATCTTGAGAAATGTGCCGAGCCAGCCTTTGTTGGGTACAGGTCGACTGACCGTTTGCTCAATCAGTACCTCAAATCCCAAACAAAACTGTCAAACGCAAACCGTCCTGAAGTTGTTTTTGCAGTGAACTCTCATGCAGCTATGATTGAGGCAGTGGCTGCTTTGAATTTATACGCAGCCTTGCCCATGCACAGTGTTGCGGCCGCACTGCAAGAAAAAACCGTGCGTTTAGCCTCAAAGAAGTTTATGCGAAACGAAATGCACATTCTTGTTTCAGAAAGCGATTTTACTGATAAAAAAACTCAGCTGGTTCTTAGTTTTTTGCGTAAAAGGTTTAAACAGATAAACTAATTGAATTCAGAAAAACAGAAACTCCTTTTTCAACTTCATGCAGGGGTGCATGAGACGGATTGAGGAGTGGAAGAGAGCGCTCCAGAGCGAGAGGAGCCCAGCGTTTAAAGTTAAGGTGATTGTCCGGATAAAGCACAATTTTTGGTATTTTCAACGCTTCTGCAACATGAGACCAACCAGAGTCGTTTCCAAGATGCAGACGAGCCTGACTCATTAATTGAATAATTTCGCGAGGTGTTGATTTTTGAATATATGTTATGCCCAGAGTTTGTTTCGCAAGTTCATCAAGTGCGGTCTTTTATGAGGGAGCTCCTATAAAAACTGGCGTGCAATTGATTTGCTTTGCGATGTATGGAACGAGTTTTATGAAGAGTGGATGATTGAGTCCCGAGGACGCAATGGTTGAGCCCATGGGATGCACTGTGAAATATTTCTGTGGTGCCATGCTCTGTCCCTCAAGTAAGTTGAGGGTTTCGTCGATTTCCTCTTGACTCAGTTTGAGGGTTGGACGCCAGTCTTTGGCGGTGAGTTTTGAAAAACTGTGTGGGAAGTATCTCAGAAGCTGGATGGTCTGTTCTGAAATGTGCGCGTTGTCGTCGACCTTAAAACGATGCGTCAGGGCTTGAAAGAATGTCTTCTGAAAGCCAACCCTATGAGGGATACCAGCAAGAAGGGCTAAGCGTTCCATTGTGCCACCTGTTTTCATCAGGAAAGCCACATCTATGTTCAGGCTCCGCAGAAGTTTCGCGTACGTAAGAGTTTGTTTGAAGCCAAGCTTACCTGCGGGTAGATGCAATACTTTTGTGACTGCGGGATGTTTTTCAAAAAGAACAGCACTCAGTGGGCATGCCAAAATGAAAATGTTCTTGGGGCCGGGTATTTGGCTCACCGCATCGATGAAGGGAAGAGCGTACGTTGCATTTCCAAGAGGTAATGGCCGAATGATGAGAATATTCATAGTTCTTCTTCACACTCTCTTTCGTCAACTGGAAGAACGTTAGTTTCTTTTGTTACCGCTGTCCAATGACAGAGGTCAATTACCTGAGAATAAGTATTTGCGGCTGCATGTTTGCCCTGAGTGAGCTATTTAGTGCAACAAATGAAGGGGGAAGTATGCACTCGCTCATGGTAAATACGCACTTAAGTTCGGTCGCAGCAGTTTTTTTTTCAGAAGCCGTTCAGCGCTGCCAAAGTGTGTTTCGCGAGCGAGAGGTTCATTGGCAAATTAAGATGCTTTCCCGATTTGCGGCTGAACGTGAGTTTTTTGATAATTGTCTTATCAGCAAGGAGTCGGAATTAGCTGAAACATTACCGTTGGTAAGACTCTCCCAGTTGCCTCCAGGACAATCGATTCCACTTAAAGTTTTTGGTCAGCATCATAGGGAAGGTTGGCCAAATATAGTCTCGTTCTTGTCTCAAATTTTTTTGCAGCAGATTCTGAGCTCGGCCGATCTGTTTCTCGATCTTGGTAGCCAGAAGGAAGCTTTTTTTGTCGTCGAGGAAGAAAGAAAGATTGTTTGGGTTCCGGAGCCGGTTGGGGCTCGTTGGCACTCTCCGTTTCGACAGGATTTGGCGAAGA
>JBEAPS010000173.1:0-2542 GCA_041164285.1 Pseudomonadota bacterium | reverse complement strand
TTTACAATGCTGTTCTCAGGTTTGTCGCTATCCAAGACTACTGATCCGCTGAAGTCGTTGAATGTACCGCTCACCTTTGAGACTAAGTGGCGAACAGTGAAGATGACGTTTGAGTGACCCGAATCGACATTCCACGTTGTAGCAAAGGCACTTGATGTTATGAAAGCAGCTAAAGCGAAAACAGCGAACTGAAACATACAAACCCCTGCCAGATCTTGGACAAGGTCTTGAGATACCCTCGGTGGAGATAATTTTGCAACCTAACTTCGGCTAAAATGGCGAACGATAGACCGAAACAGTGGCTTCGAGCTCTCGATTTGTTATGGAACTATCTGTAATTACAGGTATGGTGATTGTGTTTTTTTGTGGCGAGAGGAATTCTCCTACCGGAGCTGTGCAGAGTTGTTCTCTCAACTGCTGGCCTGATCGACAGCTGAAGCGGCCAATGAGCGTCACTTTTGAGCGCGACCGGATTTTGACCAAGACTTCTGTTGAATTGATACACTCTGGACCAAGTTTGGTTGTGAGAACCGTTTGTGTTTGTCCCGGTCGTCTTGGGTCGATGACCGTTGCTAGATCAAGGGGCAACTCACAATTGGTTTGGGTGGAACCAGAGTTGCTACCATCTGTGAGCCGCGAGCGTGTGGAATTTTTTTTGTCACTCTCATCGAACTCTTCGACCGAATCTTTTTGACCACACGCAGCGAGTGGGATGACCAACAGGAGCAAAGGAAAGAGAGCTCGCATGTGTTTGAGATTGAAATTCATACTACGGTCATTCCTTTCGATATGATTGATTCTTCGAAGTCTTGGTCACGCACAGGAGTGATATCGTCTACGAGTCCTCGATGCACTATAGATGCGCAAACTAATGTCTGCAGCGCAGACAAATGATGTGTGTGTCGATATCTGTCACTGACATCACTCAGAGAGCTTGTGTCTATGCTGCCTAACTGCATAAGTTGGTTTGCAACTTGCGACGATTTATCTGTAATTTTCATTTTTTGCAGTGCTGCTGGAGCATCAAATTCGTCGAACAGCGTTTTGAAGTGAATGAATGGTGCATTGAATTGCTTTTTGGGTGTCAGTGCAAACTTCCTGTCGAATTCAGTTGCATATGCTTTTCGCAGTATCGCTTTGTCAGTGAAACCCTGAATGAGGGCGACATCAGGTAAGTTTTTTACAAATTCTCTTATCCGTTGAGACAAAAATGGTGTTCTGCCTTCAAGTGTGTTTGCCATTTCCATTCGGTCGCCGACCCAGTTGAGCACTTGAACAGGAAGGTGTGTGTGGCAGAAATAGTTCTGCCACAAAATGAGGGTGCTGTCTGCGATTCCGTCAGAAGCATTAACTCTAAGTTCTTCGTCTGTGAATCCATGAAAAAACCAGCTTCTGATAGACTCGCCTTGTTCATTGAGCCACTGTCTGGCCTCAATTGGACCCAAAAGAGATTCTGCGATTGTCTGGATCTGAGAGTAAAGAGGGTGTGAAATTCCCCATTGATTCAAGCTTTCTGTAAAATCTACTCCAGTTCCTGCTGCACTGGAGCCTGCAAGCCATGGATTCTGAGTTTGTGAGAAAAACTTTTTGATATAAATATCATCGCGCCAGTGCATTCCTAGCGCGGTATTGTTTGGTCGATTTCGTTGTGCGAATTTCCACCAGCTACAGTATCGGAAACTCGGATAACCACACAAAACTTCATCCGCTCCGTCTCCAGTCAGGACTCCGGGAACATACTTTCTGGCAAACAGACTCAGCCACCACTTCGCTGCTCCATTTGTATAAGGCTGGATGTTCTCTGAAACATAAACAGCGTGGGGATAACTGTAATTCAATGCCAATTCGCTCACTGGAAGCACATGTGGCAAAAATCCAAGGTGTTGTGCGAAAGATACGGCTTCTTGACTTTCATCGTAACCGGCGGTTTCGAATCCAACCGTGAATGATTTGAGTTGTCCTTTTTCCCACTTGATGTTTCGACTCTTCAGATTTTTTGAAAGCTCAAATGCAACTGCTTTTGAGTCGATTCCTCCACTGAGATAAACTCCCAGTTCGACATCCGAGAGGAGTCTGTCTGCAACAGACTGGCTCAGATTTTCACGGAACAACGAAAGCGTTTCTGAGAGTGTAGACTCACCCCAAAACGAGCGCTTTTCACTCCTCCTGATAGCTGAATTTCTGGGAATGATAATAATTTCAAACAACGGGCTCGCACTATCTGATGAGAGTGTTCCTCTAATTGTACCACCGGGCGGACACTGAATAATTTCTTCAAATGGAGTGCAGATGGGTTCAAACAGCCCGACGAATTGGCGCAATGCGCCATCTCTGTTCCATGTTTTTTTTCCGGGCAGGCCTTTAATTTCGCTTGAAAAAGAAACAAGAGCAGATTGCGTACTGTATTTTTTTTGTGCAATTGAAAATGCTCGTGTGTTCACATTGGCAAATTGAAAAAAGAGCGGTTTTACGCCGAAGTGATCCCGTCGTGCAATCCATTCACTGCCATCTGTTTTGGTAATTACAAATGCAAATTCACCTT
>JBEAPS010000172.1:0-21170 GCA_041164285.1 Pseudomonadota bacterium | reverse complement strand
ACTTGGTTCAAGTTAAGACGAAGCTGCATTACGGAGTCGAGAATGGGCCAAAACTTCGTTATGAGCCCAAAGATGAGTCTACTGACGTTGACACTGTCTTCTACACGCTTGAACTGGACTCAAAGCTTAATTTGGTTGGTGGTGAATGGGGGCTCATTCCTACAAGTGAAAACGCCAGAGAGTCGTCGCTCGCGTCCGGTCGAAGCGGAACGGCCCCGGATTTTTTGTGGGTTATCGATCAAAAGAAAAAGCCGAACACTGGTGAACTTGATTATGGTTTGATCAATAAGATTCATTCATGTTCTTTGCAGACCGAAAAGTCTGGCCAATATTCTCCATCAGGTAGCAGTGTTAGCCTGAGCTACGTTGATTGTGTGCTTGATTGAGTGAAACTGGCCGACTAGATCATTTTGTAAAAATGTGAGAAAGAGCCTTCGGAATACAAGCACGGAGGCTTTTATGATTTCTGGTGTTGTTCGCTTTGTTGGAACTCTTTCTGTTGCCTTATCTTTGTCCGCGTCCGCATTCGACTTTAGTTCAGCTGATGCTTTATTTGAACAACGTGAGTTGGGCACTTCAAAAATCGCAGAGGCACGTCGAGCCTACACAACCGATCTCACAAACCTCAATGGCGCTGAAAAAATTTATGCAGTTGAACAGCTCGCTCGACTCGACTATTTTGAGGGTTTGATTCTCGGGAATAATGGAAATAAGGAAGCCCGTAAGGTGATCTATCAAAGGTGTCTCAACACCCTAGATGAGCACATCGCTCCTACCAAGATTGGTCCAAATCCCCAGTATTATTATTGGAAAGCTAGCTGCTTGGCTTTGTGGGGCAATGCGAACGGAATTTCCGCTTCGTTGGGCAAGATTCCCGAACTTCTCAAACTCATAAATGATGGCTTAGAACTCGACACCCGTTATGAAGGTGGTGGTTTGTTCCGTCTTGCGTCGGCGGTATATCTTAAGATTCCCGAAATCTTCGGCGGTGGTGTCGATAAGTCGATCAACTTTAACAATCGGGCACTCGCCTCGGAGGCTTTTCCCGACGCGAAAGATCCGTCGACTGCAACCGGCGACTACTTCTACAACGTGTACGACCAACGTGCTCAGGCACTCGCAAAAAAAGGTCGTAAAGACGAAGCGATTGCTCTGCTGAGCGAGGCAATTGAAAGAATTGAAGCTGGAGACTTACCGTTCGGTCGTGAGCCTGAAACTCGCCTCCATCGGCGTGATATTGAGGAAACTCTCGCATCGCTTCAATCTATGTGAATGAACACGTCGGGAACGACTCTGTTCCCGAAGACTATGACTTTAATTAGAACTAAGTAGGTTGACTATGGAGACGAAGGCTCTGTTGTGTTTTTTTGCGCTTTTATCCGGTGCTGTTTCGCATGCGGCTCAAGCTTATGAAGACACCAAGGTGATGCCGAAAAATATTCGCAGGCTGTCTTACCGATTTGTTTTGTCAGATATTGCAGAAAAAACTGATGGCTCTGCAACGGCGCTTCCTTTGAGTCGCCCGCTGAGTAAAGCACTCACATTCAAAGATATCGTTAAGGGTGAGAAGGATCCGGTGCGCAATGCTCTCACGAGCGGTTTCATCGGTGCAGAAGGTTTTCAGATGTCTGATGCAGCAGGTCACTTTGCGGCGGATGTAAAGACGAGGGTACAGGTGTCAGCTCCGATTTTTGCATATGGACTGACTTCTCAGATAACTCTCGCAGTTGCCCTTCCTGTGTACCGCATGCAAACATCTGCAGATGTGTCGTTTCAGGCGACTGACAATGGTCAACAGTTCATCAACAGATTGGCGTCTGACTACAACAATCAAAACTCATCGGCGCGAGAGGCGGCTGCGAAGCTCAATGATGCCGTTGAGCGCCTCAATACCAAGTTGACTGACAACGGATATAAACGCCTAGAGTCATGGCAGGGAAGTGGTTTGGGCGATGCCCAAATTGTTCTCAAGCATAGAAGTGTGGAAAAGGGGCCAGTTTTCCTTGCGACGCAAGCTGTCCTTACAATTCCCACTGGGCGAGTAGACGATCCTGACAACCTTCTCGATAAAGGTTTTGGAGACGGGCAATGGGACCTTGCGCTCGGTGCGACGGCCGAGGAGTCTCTAGACACTTGGTTTGAGGGCTTATCGTTTACACAATACCTTCGTGTCACAGAGCAATTTTCTGGCCGAAGAAACATCAGACTTGTCACAGAAGCCGAAACCATTGAGGTGGAGAAAGCCAATGTAGAATTTGATCTTGGTGCACGTGTCGAGACCGGCGCTGCTATGGTTGTGTCGTCTCAACAGAGTGGTTGGGGTGGAGCACTGGGTTATAATTTTTCAAGGAAGGGGTTTGATCGTTTTCAAGCTCCTGCCGATACCCGCACAATTCTTGAAAAAGACTCCTTAGAAATGCAGCATCAGGCTGAGGCAGAAGTTGTTTTTTCGGGTGTACCAGCTTTTCGACGGGGAAGCATTCCCATCCCGTTTGAGTTGAAGCTTGCATACAAACATCAGATGTCTAGTCGAAACATGCCAGTTGCCCATATGCTTCAAATTGATACGGGAGTTTTCTTCTGACTCCAAGAGGAACGATAAAATGAGAAAGAACTTCATTTTTTCTGCATCTGCTGTTCTCGTTGCATTGTGTGTGGCATCCTGCTCAGCTCCGGTTGTTAGGGCGCCCGATCCCATCCGTTTTACAACTCCTGACAGTCCTGTGGGCTCCGGATTCAGTCTTTCAGGCGAAGCTCCTCAAGGAGTATTTCGCGGCGGTTTGCTGTTTTGGTCTCAAGGGGTGGCCTCTGAACAAATCAAAACTTTGTTGATCGCTAACAAAGAGACCAATCAAAAATACGTGAATTTGCAAAGATACTTTCTGGATTTTATGCGAAACGAAGTCGAGCCTCTGCGCACTCGCGTTGAGGGACAGAGGCAGCAATTTGCTGTCTCGAAACTCCGCTCTCATGCGAGAGTTGCGCCATTGCAGGCTGAGAAAGCTGCATCTTGGTACGAGCGGGAACTGGATGCAATTCAAATTGAATTTCCTGATTTCGACCGGCGTCGTGCTGATCAGATATTTAGTGCTTATTGCGATGCAAAAATTCTTGACCTTGCAGCACGCCCATTGCTTGCCAAGTCTCAATTCACCTCGCGGCCGACCCCGTCAGCCATTTGTGAATCATATTATAAAGCGAGGTTTTTTGATGGACCAGAGTGCACAGACTCATCCATCGGCAAGAATTATTATCGCTGTATTTGGAATGAGGGAGTTGCGCGTACTGAGTTAGGTCGTCGGATGCAAATCCGCGTTGCTGAGCGCAAAGGTGGAGTGCGCACAAGCGAGCCCATTTCAATCAATGACTTTAGCAGCCTTGAGACTATTCGCGGCGCATTTGCGCATGAAGATGTTCCCTACTGTGCAGCGACGGAAGTAAGACGAAATTTTCTGACTGGCGTGCGATTTAGGGTTCTTTCGAGCGGCGTCATTCTGGGCGGACTGAGTTGCGGTCAGAACACGCGTTTTGAAATTAGCTATGGTCCCGGTGACTGGAACTCCGATTTAGCGACATTTTCTGCAGGCGCATTGATAAACGCAATCGAGTCTCAAGGCGACGTTAATACCGTGCCAGAATCGTTCCGATGGATCGAAACGACAGCTGCCGAGCGCGATCCAGTTATGGCATTGCGAGTTGAAGTTTTCGCTCGCAAATTGGCTATGTTCCATGGCGCTGTTACTGGCTGTGACAGTTATTTAAACTCAGCAAACGATGTGTTTTTTAATGATGGTCGTTTGGTTTCCAGACAGGAGAGCCAAGGTGCATGCAGAGATAAGCTCCCAGCGCCCGACGCTCTTCCGGAAGTCATTGTTGTTGACACTCAGCTGGAGTCGGAAAGGGTCGAACTCAATCGACTTGAGGAAAACTTAAAATCCCTCAAGGGTAACAGTTGTACCGCTGTACCTTCGTGTGAACTCGTGCCCCAAGGGCATGCGCGCTGCGACTATCTCAATGCTCAGGTGCGAAAGGCGGCGGCTGCGGAGGTGAAAGGTGTTGCCGATGTGCTGGTAACAGACTTTGCACTATCATTCAGAAGGGAAGCTGCGTCTGCTTCTACCGTTGTGTTGTCGATCAATGGAGCAGCGGTCGCTGTAGGGTGTGTGGGGGAGATGAATAGCGGCAAATGCACGGAGTCATCCTCGGATCCCGAACTGTCGTCAGCCCAGCAACTCGCTGCTGAAGTCACAAGTGCAGGCGAGCTCCTTTTAAAGATGTCAGTTGATACAAAACAAATGGCCGCTGCAGGCGTTCCACAATCGGTTGTTGCGCAGTTCGCACCGTTTGAGCAATCCACAATGGAACTCAGTGTCACGAGCAACAACTTTGAAGGTCTCGTTCCTTATCTCTCAGGAAAAGCCTACTTCAAATCTCGGAATGATGGCGATATTTTAAGTGAGGGTAGCGTGTCGTACTTAATAGAAAATACATTCGATCGCACACTTGGGGCATTTTGTTCGGCGCGGTAGTGTGAAATTCCAGCGCCTTGATTTGCATTCAAGCCGCTGGAATTTAAAGATTAGGCCAGTCCCAATTCTTTCTGCAATTCTCCGGAGCGGTACATCTCAGTCACGATATCGCATCCACCTACAAATTCTCCGTTGATGTAAATTTGAGGCGAGGTGGGCCAGTTGTTCATTGCCGAAAGCGTTTGCCACAGAGCGGGATCCGAGTCCATATCCTCAGATTTGAAGTCGATATTCAGCTCAGTAAACACTTTGATCACTCGCGCTGAAAATCCGCATCGTGGCTGTGTTGGAGAGCCACGCATGTAGATCACAACTTTGTTGTTTTTGGTTTCTGTTTCAATTTTTTCTTTCCAGACCTGATTCATTTTATCTCCATTTCTTTTTAGCTGAACATCAATTGTTTTGGTTTTTCAATTTGCCACTCGGCTAAAGTGTGGGTTTTCATTGTGAGCGCATGCACCTCGCCTGAGGCAATTTCGGACTGAAATAAATCGAGGACCAGTCGATGTCTTGCGAGTAGCTTTTTTCCTTCAAAGACATCCGAAACTACGAGAACGGCGTAATGGTCATTGCCACCACTGAATTCATTGACGACGACCTCCGCATCAGGGAGTCCCTCAATGATTCTTGCTTTAACTTCTTCTTTGTTCACACCCATCCCCCTTCTTGGATGATCATTCACTAATCAGATGCACCAGTGATTTCAAGACCAAGCAGGCCTTGAGTTTGACGTTATGAACTCCGATCAGTTGAGCGGGAGGAGGCTGATGATTTCAATAGTCAGATACAGCCGGATTCTGGCTTTGCTTTTTTTTGTAAGTTCCCAAACTTACTGTAAAAAGGTAGAGCAGATAGATGCCGCGGCTAGCTTGTCTGCCGGTGGGTCCGAAATAGCTGAATTGGTTTCGCTTCGTGAGAGAATCGAGGGTTGGGCCTCTCGGTGTGGGTTTAGCGTTGCAAAAGACAATTGCAGTGTGGGCGATGCAGCATTGTTCAATGGTTTGATGTGTTTATCAGGTGACGAGCTTGCCTGCGAGGCGGTTCGCCGCTCTCAAGGAAGTGATGGTCGCATGTGGCGTGCGGAGCTGCGGGTTGCTGCTGATGCCGTGAACAGTTTCTCGAGAGATATGGCACTTGGAGTTCTGGCTTATATTGTCGAAACTCGGGATGTTGGGTTGGCTCAACGTTGGTTTGCTTGGATTAAGCAGAATGATTTGCGTCTTTGTAGAGAGAGCACTGACAACCGTTGCTCAATAACACCACCCGTTTGGACTCTTTTTCGAGAGGTTTGGCTCTACTTGGGTCTGACACCAGAGAAAGAAATGTCTCCAACTTCATCCCTCTGGATTGACACTTCATTTGTGACTCTCGTTCAAGCGCAATTTGCCCCTCTGGGTTTTGAGGTTCACTTGACGGCTGTGAGTTTGCTGCTCAAAAGCAAGATGGGTCAACGCTCGGATACATTGAAATCATTGGCTGCAGCCCTCGTTGCCAGACAGCCAGGAAACCCATTTTTTGTCTACTTAAATGAGGGTCCTAGCTTCCGCGCCGTTCAACTGACCAATCAATGGTGTCCCGCAAACCCACCCGAGTATAAGAGCGAATGGAGCTTCGAGAGAAGTATAGAGCAGCAGCCATGGCTCCGGTCCATGGGCTGGGAGTGCGTGATGCTAATCAATCTCATAGAAAAAGACGCTTTGTCCCGCAATTCATTTCAGTGACTTGAGAAGCACTTCAGTAGCGGTCGCCAAAACGCTCTCGCATCATGTCAAGGACGGTTTCGACGACATCCTCAGTGCTTGGCTTGCAGTAATAATCAGCGTCCGAAGCATAAGGAGAACGGCTTGGCAATGCGCACAACGTTCTCGGCGGAGCATCAAGGTATTCGAATGCTCCCTGACCTTCAATGACTTGCTGCATCATGTAAGCTGAGGCACCTCCGGGAACATCTTCATCTAAGAAGAGAACCATATTGGTTTTTGCGATTGAGGCTGAGATCAGCGACTGGGTGTCAAATGGAAGCAGCGTTTGAACATCAATGATTTCAAGCGCGACCCCAAAATTCTGGAGCTCAAGCGCAGCCTCCTGTGCAACACGCACGCAGGCACCATAGGTGACAACTGTGAGATCGGTTCCACGCTGAATAACCTCTGGTACGCCTAACGCGACGCGGAATTCGGTCAGATTTTCAGGAACACGTTCTTTGAGTCGATAGGCATTGAGAACTTCAATGACAAGAGCAGGATTATCTCCGGCAAACAGTGTGTTGTAGAGTCCTGCAGCTTGAGTCATGTTGCGCGGAACGCACACGTGTATGCCCCTGACCGCGTGTAGAATCATCCCAATAGGGGAGCCCGTGTGCCAAATGCCTTCCAGTCGGTGGCCTTTGGTTCGGATGATCACCGGTGCTTTTTGTCCTCCAGCCGTGCGGAAATGCACGGTCGCAAGATCATCTGACATCAGCTGCAAGGCATACAACAGGTAATCGAGATATTGAATGTCAACGAGAGGTCTTAGACCGCGCAATGCGCATCCTATTCCTTGCCCGAGAATGGTGGCTTCCCGAATTCCTGTGTCGGTGACACGAAGGTCACCGTATTTGGCGTTGAGTCCTTCAAAAACGAGGTTCACATCTCCGAGTTTGCCCACATCTTCGCCAAGAGCGAAAAATTTGGGATTCGTCGCAAAGAAGTGATCAAAAAGTTTCAGAAGAACAACTCTTCCGTCAACCACCTCTGAACTTTCGCAATAGCGTGCAGGAACTTCTGTAATTTGAAGTGGATTTTCTTTGGACTCGCTGAAGAGGTGAGAACCGTATCTTTTTTTGTTTTCGGAGGAATAGCTCTCTTCGTAAGATTTTAGCTCTTGTGCAAGAGGATGAACTTCCTTGCGCAACGCGAGACATGCTTTTCGAACGTTAGAGTGAATAAGCTTTCTGTTGAGTGTCACTCCATTTCTCAGTTCATTTGCATACTGGGAAACAACTGACGACGACACCAGCCCTGCCTGCACTATTGAATCTAGCCGTGATTGAGCCTCCTCACGTTCACGTTTCAGTGGCTTTTGATACATTTCCCAAGCTTCTTTACGCGCATCCTCAACAAGTTTCTTGTCCTCGCTCTCCATTTGAGTGAGGTCTGAATCAGTCGCTATTCCTTTTTCAATAAGCCAAGCTCTCATTTTTTTGAGGCAGTCGAATTCTTCTTCCCAAGCGAGTCGTTCTTTGCTCTTGTATCTTTCATGACTTCCGCTTGTTGAGTGGCCTTGTGGCTGCGTTAATTCAATTATGTGGAACAGAGCGGGTGTGTGTTCAGAGCGTGTCTTTTCCACGCCTTCAAGGTAGCCTTCGACTAATTTTTCATAATCCCAGCCGGGCACAACATAAATATCGAAGCCTTTGACAGAACTTTTTGACTGAAATCCAGCCAAAGCTTCAGAAATTGAGTTTTTGATTGTTTGGTGCTCTCGAGGCACTGAAATTCCGTATCCGTCATCCCAAACAGACATCACCATGGGAACTTGAAGCACTCCTGCAGCGTTGAGTGACTCCCAAAATATACCCTCGCTCGTGCTCGCGTCTCCAATTGTTCCAAATGCCACTTCATTGCCGTTGCGAGAAAAGCTGCCGGCAGCCGATGAAATGGTGGGGTCTTTTCGATAGAGCTTGGATGCATAGGCAAGACCGAGAAGTCGCGCCATTTGTCCTGCAGTCGGTGAAATATCAGCAGACGAATGCTTCGACTCGCACAGCGGTAACCAACGACCTTGTGAGTCTAGCATCCGCGTAGCGAAGTGACAGTTCATTTGACGACCGCTCGATGCAGGTTCGTTCTCGAGGTTGGTGTCGGCATAAAGTTGTGAAAAGAATTCTCGAACTGAGAGAAGCCCTGCAGCCATCATGAAGGTTTGGTCGCGATAGTAGCCGCTTCGAATGTCACCCTCGCGAAATGCCTTTGCCATGGCTAGCTGAGGGACTTCTTTGCCGTCTCCGAAGATTCCAAATTTGGCTTTTCCGGTGAGAACTTCTTTTCGGCCAGCAAGGCTGGCCAAACGGCTGCGGTAGCCAACCCTGTAGTCGGACAGAATTTCTTCGTGCGAAAGTTTTATTTTGCCTTTCGCAAGCGAGATTTCAGCAAGCTTCTGAGCCACCTTTACCATGCATTGCTCCAACTCGAGGGGGACCCGGGGTCAAATAGAATCCCGGAACCATAGCAGAGCGGAGTGTGAATTCAACATGTCAGCCGGCTGTAAATGATGATTCGCGTGTTAATGTGGCATTTGTGCGGTAAGGAGTTGGGCGGTTGTGTGAAAATGCGCGTGTTCCATGGATTAGAAAACGTCCCAGGTACTCCTGAGCCAAGAGCTGTGGGTTGAGCCGTTGGCCGTCGTGAGATGCAATCCAACTCACCCCTCCTTCTGCATTCAGATGCGCATCAACTTCGAACGAGTCTACGTTTTGCTCTTGGTAGCCTTGTATCTGAACAATGCGAATCTTGAGCCTGAGCCCATCATTTTGGACAATCAATTTTTCTTTGCCGCGCAGAAGCATGATGCCAGACCGAGGCGCACCGAGCTTAAAAATTCTGACAGCAAGATCTGGACGCTCTTGCAAGATCTGGTCATTGAAATAGGAGACGTGAGCATGAAGGATGGCAGTCAGCTCTTCGAGGAAGAGGTTCAGAGCCTGACTCAGCATTTCGGTCGGCTGACCTTGAAAAGATGACTTTCCGCTCGCCATACGCGCCATATTCTGGATCCAGAGAAGCTCCGAATGTTTCATGAAATTTTGCCTCGCACGTTTTTTGAAGCATAACATGAAAAATGATTAGAGGAGAAACTCACTTCCTAAAAAATATCGAATGGATGATTCGTAGGCTTTGTCGAGCAGTGGGCTGTATCGCAATGTAGAACGGGCACTGGGCAGATAGGTTGAGGAACGACTTGTATACAAAATTGAAAGCGAAATTTGAAAGCCACGGTCCACACGTTTGGTGAGGGAGTTCTTCCATTCAATCGTGTGACTTGAATATTCCGCAGAAGCTTCAGGTGGCGTCCAATCGTTTGTGTTGTGAGCAAGGTCCGCGATCGCTTCTGCAAGCGATGGGGCTATGTAAGAACGGCTATTTCCACTCAACGATCGAAAGTGTGATGCAAGGGTGAGTCCTCGAACAATTTGGAGTCGTGGAGTGAAGTTCAGTTCGAGATAGGAGCCCTCATTTTCCAAGGCTTGAACAAGAAGATTTGAGCCCAAAGCAACGATATTCGAACTTTTTACGAGAGGGTATCCGGCGGGATTCTTAAATTTAATAAATTCGTTGCCAATCCATTCGATATCAAGAACCCAACTTGTAACGTCTGCGGCTGGCAGAGTATCGGCAGCAGTAAGACGAATGATTGATGCTGAAGGCCTCACTACAAAGCGGTCAGCCTTGAGCTCTGCAGCTGCAGTAAAATCAATAGAGTTGAAAAATGCTCTGAATGCGTCGGAGCCAACGAGGTATCGTCCATTGAAATGAAGTCCGAACGAACCAAATGGGACCCAGTGGTATCCGCCGCTGCCACCCAATGTCCAGCCCTGGTTGCGACCACCGAGAGCGTCGTGCGGAAAAATACTCAGTCCAGGTGGGTTGTAAAAGACGCCAGTTGTTGAATTGCTCAATACACCTGAAGCGACCACATCGAGTTCCAACTGATGACTGAGGTTGCTGCTGAAACCCTCGGCTCCAATTTGAGTACTACCTTTACCAATCCATTCCAAACCGCGGAGCCGACTGGTTACAATTTTTGACTCAGCCAGTGACGACTGTTCAGCGTTTGCCGAAGCTTTGTCAAATTCTTCTTGTGTTTTTGAAGAGATAGGAATTTTTGATCCGACAAGCCATCCACCCTCAACAGAGAGATAGCGTGAACTTCGAGATTCCCAATCAAGGCCTTCAGCGCTGCCAGCGAAGATCACACTCAAGCCACCTGCGCAAAGAAATTTGCGAAGGAGTCTAGCAAAATATGCATGGTATAGGTGCGCTGAGGTCTGCTTCATCCGTTTGACTCTCGTGCGATGAGTGCAGCTTCAAATTCATGAGCAGGAATGAGCCTATTTTGTAAGTAGAGTTGCTGCGCACGGGCAAGAGCGCTTTTTTCCCAGACACTAAAGAGAATGTTTTGCGGCAGGTCGCGCACAGTAGATTTGTGCAGATGCGCGAGTAATGCCGCAACTGTTGCATCTAGGACTTCAGCTGACTTCACCGAAAAGCAAACTTGTTGATTTTGAACAATTGCCGTGACTGCCTGAACAGGCATTGGGCAAGTAGAAGGTTCAATTGAATAAATTTCCACTGTAGATGAAGCCCATCCCTGCCATTGTCTCGACTTTCGAAAGTCACATAATATTTTCTCCGACACAGACCAGGTCTTTGTCCAAAGAACTATTTCCTGCCGTGGAATCATTCCTAATTGCTCGAGACGTTCCAGGGTCCAATTCAAACCATTTTCTCTCTTCCCATTCACACTGATATCAGGAGTATTAAATAGGAATTGAGAAAAATTCGTTTTCATATTTTTAACAGCTGCATCGGTAACTGAGCCAACACCGATCAAAGATGTGTAATGATTTTTTAAGAATTGTTCATGAGGAGTTGATATAGATTGCAGTGATTTAGAAACAAAATGGATCGCAGACTGGCTTGAGAAAATATGTATCTGGTTCTCTTTGTGGAAGTGTTGATTTACTGCAGAATCTTCAATGGATGAATTGAGTCTGGCGATGAGAACAGGCCAGTCTCGATCAAGTTTAAGATCATTGTCTTCGCTTTCAACTCCACATTTAATAGGCAGCACTGCGATGCTCCTCCTTGTCAATCGTGCAGGTTCTGACGCATTGTCACTACTGAACCGAAACTTTGCAGAGTGAGTTCAGAATACAAACGTTTACCGCAATGGCTTTGTATTAACTTTCTGAAGAGATCTGAGTAGTCGTCTGTGGCCGAATGAGCCTGCCATTCGCTCTTTTCAGATTCATTGAGGTTGAAGGTCATTGAACGTTTTAAAGTGACATCTGCAACCCACGATGTCACTGTTCCTTGGTCGAAGTGAGATGCAAGGGCGGTGTGACAACCGCTGCCTGTGAACCAGAGCACAGCGCGCTCAAAAGCAGCCTCGAGCGCTGCCTTGTGATCGTTTATAGAGGAGAGAGCCTGACGCACTTCGGAGTCAGAATCCCTGCACTCAATGGCAACAACTCCTTGAGCTGGTGCTGGAACACTCAAGGAGGGCGGAAGTGTCATCATGATCGACTCATCGTAGAGCTCAAGCCTATCAATACCGGCACGTGCGAGCATGATAAATGCATACTCATTCGCCGCAACACGCTTCAATCGACTATCTACATTACCCCGTAAAACTGTTAGGCGCTCTGCTGAACTTGGCAGTACGCTTCTTAGAAACGCCTGCCGCCGTGCGCTCGTTGTGCCGATAGGCTCCTGAGAACTCCAGTCAAATTTGCTGAGTGCATCGATCACATCGTCAGGCGAAGAGTTTTGAAGTGATTTCGAGGAATCACTCAATTCCTGCAAGACTCTTGGTGAAAATATGAGAGTGTCACTTGGATTTGCTCGGGGAAGTACGGCTGCAACACGAAGACCAGAGGTGTTTTCTACAGGAAGGTCTTTCATACTATGGACAGCCAGATCAGCTTTGCCAGCTAACATGGCTTCTTGAACCTCTTTAACGAAAAGTCCTTTACCTGTTTTTAGGTGCTCAGGAATGTTCGGGTCATCTATGGCTATGTCAGCCAGAGCTCCGCGCTGCATTTTGTCACCCGAGGTCACAATCAATTCGAGTTCAACTTTAAAGTTCATGCGCTCAAGTAAGCTCTTAACGGTGTTGGCCTGCCAGAGGGCAAGTGGGCTGCGTCGAGTCGCTATACGCAATGTGCGTGAATGCTTCATTATTGAACTTCCTCATGATTTTTGAGGTTAAAAAGGAATTGCAGTGCATCACCCACAGTTTCTGAATCGCTTTCAAGCCTGCTGTTAGACTTTGCAAGAGAGGCGGCATGTGCCACGAGCTTTTTTGCAATGGCCTCTGCAGTAATGAGAACTTGATCTTCGTTCATGATTTCATTTTTACGAAGGCTTTTGCGAATTTCTTTTTGAGCGATTTTGTTCACTAGTTGATGGAATTTTCCAATATTAGAAAGATTTTTTCTTTGTTTTTTCTGGGAGAGGTAGTCTGCCAGTTCAGCAGCAATGATCTGCTCCGCAGCCTCGGCGGCACTTTTTCGAGATTGTCTGCTCGACTCCATGACCTTGTCCAAGTCATCGACGTCGAATACAAAAATATTCTGAAGCTGACCAAGTTCTGGGGCAACGTTTCTCGGGACACTGATATCAACAATGACTGCTGGAAGTCCTGATTTTCTTTTTTGAAGTATGCTGCTGTGTTCAGCTTTGATAAGGAATTCCTGGCTTGCAGTCGCAGTTATGATTACATCATATTGATAGAGGGTGCTGAGAGCTTCCTGCAATCTCACAGGGCGAGAGAACTCGAGCTGAGTGCAAAGCTCGACAGCACGGTCCAATGATCTGTTTGCAATGGTGATATCCTCGGCACCACAATATTTGAGGTGTTGTGCAGAGATTTTTCCCATTTCACCAGCACCTATCACAAGACATTTTTGTTTCTTTAGATTTTCAAAAATGCGTTGAATAATTTCGACTGCTGCATGGCCTATACTCACTGCATTTTTGCCAAGCTCCGTTTCTGTCCTCACCCGTTTGGCAACTTGCAGTGCTTTATTAAACGCAGCGGTCGCTTCTTGCTGGCAAAAACCAAGCGATGCAGAGCGCTGATAGGAATCTTTAAGCTGACCTAAAATGTGTGGCTCACCTAAAACAAGAGAATCGAGACTCGCGGCAACCCGAAAAAGCTGCAAGAGAGCCGATTCATCGTCGTGTATTCGAATCCAGCGAGAGAGATCATTGTTCCAGCTTGTGTTGCGGCGCAGACTATCTGGTGGATTTGGCAGTTGGCGCAAAGTCCAGTTTGCAAACTCTGTAAAAATGGTTGGTATTTTTCTTTGATCCAAATTTCCAAAGAGGCATAGGTCAAATCTGTTGCATGTAGAAATTGCGACAAATTCGGATATTCCCAGAGTTTCGTCAATAATATTTTTAAGCGTGTGGATTCCGTTTTCGGTATTGAGTCCTTGACTCCAAAGTTCGCGAACTTCAACCGGACAGAGTTTATAGTGAGCACCACAATAGATCACGTGTCCAGTTTGTGCGTCGTTTTCGTTTGTGCTCAATGTGACGTCGCGTGTTGTATTCATTTGTGAGAAACCTCACCACACTCAGAGGCCAGCGGTGTTGAGAAAAACTCATGCCGCCCCTCGAAAGGAACTCCGCGTCCTATCATAACCATGAGTTTCAGTACGATACATTCGAGTCCCATGTTATGACCAGACATCGCTCCGCGGCGGGCAAACTTTCTACCGTTCTCGTATGTTTGAAGATTGATTGTTCCGGTTTGGCACTGTGAACCTATCACGAGTGGAATCTGACGTTCTTTTGCAGCTTCTGCCATTTTTAGCCAACTTTGGTTTTTGAGGGGGAGATTTCCAACGCCAAACCCCCTCAACACAATTCCTTGATAGTGACTAAGAAGTGATTCAATCACTGCGTCACTGACAGGAGTGGGCGGTATAACATCGAGAACAAAAACGCGCTCTGACATTCTCAGGTCAAGTGAAGGTTTGTGCCTCAGAGGTAAAGCGACTGGAGGCTTTGCTAAGCTGTGATTGACCGTAAAATGTACGCCGAATTGTCCGAGCGGTGGGCAATGCAACGACGTAAAAGCGTGCATGTGTTCGCTGCTACGTTTAGTGACCCGCGTTCCGCGGTAAACGACGCTGTCAAAGCAAACCATGACTTCTGGGATTCCGCTCACTGCAAGTTCAACTGAGTCGATTAAGTTAGCGCGTGCGTCAGTTCGCAACTCGGAAAGTGGTCGTTGGGCTCCAGTGAGAATCACTGGCTTAGTGAGTCCAGCGAGCAAAAAAGAAAGTGCACACGCCGTATAGGCCATTGTATCTGTGCCATGGATAATGACGACGCCATCGAAACTGTCCCAATTTTCGAATATAGCCCGCGCGAGTTTTTGCCAGAGCCGAATATCCACGTCGGATGAATCAATGTTGCTGATGAACTCCAAATTGATTTCAGCAAGTCGGCTTAGCTCAGGGATATGAGAGAGGAGAGTATTGAGCACATTTTTATTTTGCTTTGAAGCATTCTTTTCTGGGTTGAGCACCATTGCAAATGTGCCACCGGTATGAAGAACGAGGACACGAGGCTGTGTTTTCATGGTTGTCCTCGACCTGTCAGATTCCAAATTGTCCCAAACAAAGTGAGACCGAGTAATACCGAGCCCCAAATCGAAAGATGAGCTCCACGCCTCCCGGTCCAGCCCCAAAAGCCACGGCCTACCAAAGCGAGTAAATACCAGCCCCAAACGGCGAATGCCCACAATATTTTTAGCATGGATAGATGTGAGCGTAGCTCGGGATTCAAGATGAGGAGAACTCCAGATGCAAGGCTGGTGCTGATGAGTAAAAAGCCGATGAGTGAGACTCTACCGACCACGTTGTCAAGTGTTTGGAGACTTGGCATGAATGAGCGTCGTTCAAGAACATGTGACTTAAGCCTGCGATAGTCCCAAATGTAAAGGAGTGAAGCTGAGAAAGCGACCATGCACAACGCTTCCCCAGTGAGAGCTGTGACGATGTGGAACAACGATAGTCCCGGGAGTGAGTGAATTTGTGACGCTGAGCTTCCTTCAAGAAAAGGAGCTATCACGTTGAGTGCCCAGACAATTGCGCTGGTTAAGAAGCCCAGTGGGCGCAGTTGCGCTTTATCGCGGTCGATCAGCACCACGATAAGGGCCATAAAGCAAGCAAGTCCAGAAATCGCCAAGTTTAAGATTGAGCCAGATGGAGATGCGACGAGCAGAATCAAGTGCGATGAGCTGAGAATGAGAGCGCTGATGAAAAAGCTTCGTGCAGCGCGTCGACATATTTCGGGCCACCGCTTCTCGGAATTGCGTCCCTGAATGGCTGCAGCATCGAGAATCATAGCAGCACCAAAGAACAAAACCATCAGCACCCTGAATACGGGCTGCATGGTCTGCATGAAATCGATGATGAGGAGAGCCTGCTGCGAGTCGTATTGCATGTTTGCTTTCCCATTCCACTTTATTCAAATACTTTTAATAATTGCTAGATAATTTAACAAACACAAATAAAGTTCAAAGCTTGTTGACGTCAATTTTTCACGACTGTCAATCCGCCTGCAAAAAATTCTCATGGAGCGGAAATCATTTCCGATACCCCCGATAGCTGCATCGGAGGGGGTTCGTTGCAGTGAAGATGGCTTCATTAGAGGAATAAATGCCATGACTCAGACCCATTTTAATTCATTTAGGCGGCTTTTTCCGGTCGTAACCCTGACGGGTGTGCTAGCAGTTGCCTGCGGAGCATCGGTCAGTCAGATCGTGAAAAGCTTTTCTTTCAACCTCGACGAGCGCAAAGCGAGTTTGCTCACTGAGTTCTCTACTGAGATTGCAATGAATATGGAAGTTGCAATTCCAATAAAGAACGTTGGTTGGGTCCGTCTCATTCCAGCCAATGAGAACCACGGATTTCAGATTGCAACTGACATCGATTTTTCAGCGTTTGTTGATAAATCGCTTATGATTGGTAGAACCACGACTCTACCTAACGGTGTGAACTTTCCCTCTTACGTTTCAACTGACCTTTATTCAGTTGAGCTAAAGAGCGATCAACGCATGAACACCAAACTTTACCTCGGCACAAAGTCAGCTAAGAAATATGTGGGTGTTGGTCTTGAACTGAAGTTTGTAGACAACCGCTTCCCTGAGGGACTCGCAATTTCTCAGACATTACAGGATGGTGCACGCCGAGATGTGGGTGTCGTAACTTTCTATGGGCCTAAAATGAAAGATGGTCAAATGGTTGCGCCAGGCGGCATTTTCATCGCCTCCGATATCAATAAACTTCAAGGCCAGACGACTACCGAGAGCTTCACGATCAGCTCTGCTGGCACTGAGCTCAAGCCAGTGACATTGACGCCTTACGATGGTTTCGACGTTGAAGGAAAAGACGCACGAACATACAAGCGGCCCGATAGGCAGCTGAAGTTATTTCGTCAGTTCCAAAGCGCGGGACGCCAGGCCGGTTTAGTGGATTAAAGCCTGACTTTGCCCTGCAGGGGGAACTTGCATGACCTCCCTACCGAGAGTACCACTCTCAGGAGGGAGGTTTTTGTCATGTCACGCTCAAAATGGAATCCCGCGGAAGCCCAAGAAAAAGATTCAGTTGAGTCCTCTGTTTCCGACATTCTCAAACTCATTCTGAGTCTATCGCCCGAGAAGCTTCGTTCGAGCCAGTCGCTGACAGGGCTAAAAGTAATTAGAGAGGCGATTGATCGGCTGATTGCTGAGGCATCTCGTTCAGATGCATCTCAATTCAGGGAGCCTCCAGAATCGGTTCGGCCGAATCAAACTGCGAATGGCACCTCATCCTTTGAAACGAGCTGCGAACCAGAACAAAATGATTCAGAAAATTTGTATTGGCGGGCTAAGCGCAAAACGCAGAATCAGCGTGATGAAAAAAAGGCTAGGCTTGCTAAACGCGAAGAGTTAATTCGGCAGCTCAGAAATCGAGTGAGTGAAAGTCTCAGAAACGACCATCTTGAGACCTCTTCGCAGTGTGACCAAGCTCAATCTGAGTGCAATTCAGTTGAAGTAGACCGATTTGCAGATCGCATGCAACGCGCCTCTTTTTGGCCTGCGGGGAGCGTGGAATGGGCGCGCCAGTTACTAGGAATTGAGATGGGCATGACAGAATCAGAGAAAAGACAATGCTACATCGATATGGTGAAATTATGTCATCCTGACCACAATAGGCAGGTTTCAGCAGAAGCTATACAGATGGTGAATTCTGCTTGGGAATTGTTGCGTTAACCGATTTGGAGTGAGCATGGAAAATAAACATCAGCATGGACCAACATGTGGTTGCGTCAATGAAAAGGGCTTCCCAATTTATGCAACGGCTCCCTCCAGCTCGACACAAAAGGCTATCGACTTTTGTGAAAAAAATATGAAAAATTGGCTCTCAGAGCTTGAAACATTAGTAAAAATTCCAAGCGTCAGTTTGGAAGGGTTTGACCCACACGAACTTAAACTCAGCGCTGAAGCCACAGCGGAAAGCTTTTCTCGAGCAGGACTTGAAAAAGTTGAGTTACTTTCGTTTGGTGATGTTCACCCGTATGTCTATGGTGAATGGATTCACAAACCGGATGCTCCCACGCTTCTCCTTTATGCGCATCACGATGTTCAGCCTCCAGGGCGCGAAGACAAGTGGTCATCTGCACCTTTCGCTCCTACTGTGTCTGGAGGAAGACTATTCGGGCGCGGCTCTGCAGACGACAAAGCTGGCATTCTTGCTCATGTTGCTGCGATATCCTCATTTCTCAAAACATCGGGCGAACTTCCGGTGAATGTAAAGGTTTTGATAGAAGGAGAGGAGGAGACGGGCAGCAGTCATTTGGCTGAGTTCGTAAGACGCTACAGGCAAATGCTCGACGCTGATGCAATGATTCTAACAGACTGTGCTAATTTGGATACTGGTATTCCCAGTGTAACAACGGCGCTGCGTGGCCTTGTGGCATTGGATGTTGAGCTTGAAAGTTTAACCCACCCGGTCCACTCGGGTTTGTGGGGAGGCATACTTCCTGATCCGGTTTTAGCCCTTTCAAAACTCCTTGCAACGTTGACGGATGCAAGCGGAAAGATTGCGGTTGAGGGAGTGCTTGACATGGTGCGCCCGCTCGAAGAGTCGGAAAGAAGAGCCTTTGAAGCTATGAGAATGGCCAACGTTGCACGTCGTGCAACAGGACTTTTCACTGATTTACCTTTTGTGGTTTCAGAAGCGGACATGGCAAGTGCGCTGTGGCGGCAGCCATCACTGAGTGTCAACGCCATTCAGAGTGGAAGTCGCAAGCTTGTGAGTAATGTGATTCAAGATGGTGCTTGGGCCAGAATCTCACTTCGCATTGTTCCAGATATGAAGCCAGAAAAAGTGCTTTCTCAACTGGAGTCTCATTTGCGCAAGCACGCACCTGCGGGGTTTAAGTTGAAACTCACACCGCAAGCTTCGGGTGACTGGTGGAGTGTCCGAGATTTGAATGAGCCTGCATATCAGATCGCTGCGCGCTCCTTGGAAAAAGGATATGGGCGAAGTGCAGAGTTCATAGGTTGCGGTGCGAGCATTCCATTTGTTCAACCTCTATCGGAAGAACTAGGAGGAATTCCAGCCATCTTGGTCGGAGTAGAAGATCCCTACACCAATGCACACTCCGAAAATGAAAGTTTGGCTCTCGACGACTTTAGGAAAACTCTATTCGGACAAATTCACATGCTTGCCGATTTTAGCAGTTACAAGAGAAAATGAGTTCTTAACTCACGGAGTGTTAATAGGATTGTCTTGAAGCATCGCGTAGCCAAAATTTCCTTCGCGCCAAACTTTAAGTTTGCGCATTTTTCCGGTGCGTCCCGTAATTTTTCGTATCTGCTTATCTTTCGGAAACTTTCGTTTTGTCTTATCTGACAGCTTGACTATGAATAACGTGGCAGCCTGACTTCCAGTCACACTCGCGTTACTCTTGTTCATTTCAATACTGACAGCAGGCTCTCCATCCCACGAGAAGAATCTTCCGGTCGCAGGCGAGTACTCTGCAATTATCTGTGGGGGGAGATCGGAAACAAAAAAGTTTTTATCAGCAAAAATGTCATTAATGATTTCATTGAGGTTGGCTGAGTCCCCATCCAAATCAAAGTCGGGCGGATAGAGCTTGTGTCCTGCGGGAAGGAGAGCAAGCTCTGCAATGGGGTCGATCTGTGATTCATTGCGCGGCTCTAATAACAGAAAAGTAGCACTTGCCGCGGCAAGTGCACTCAGAATCGAACTGAGCAGCACGGTGCGATGTTTGGTGAACCAGGTTGTTTTGTCGATAAGAACGGGCTGCTGGACTTGAGTCTGGTTCAAGGTGCTGAGCAGGTTCTGTCTGGATGCGGGACTCAGGACATAACTGCGATAGTGCGCAAGAATCTGGTCTTTCGCGCTAGTGTTCCGATTATTTTGGTTTTTATCCATGCTCATGGCGTTCAAACCTTCCTTCTTACTCTTTGCAATACGAGCGGTCGAGTCGTTTTATTCCGGCTATGGCTCTTTTGCTAGTTTTTTTAGCTTGGAGACGGTTCGGCTGAGTGAACTCATCACAGTTCCCATGGGTATGTCTAAGATCTGAGAAATATCTTTGTAGGAGTACTCCTCCGCAGCTAAATAGAGGATAGACCGTTGCTTCGCACTCAACTCGGAGAGCTTTTCGATCCAGTTGTCATCGAGTGCATGATTAAAAAACTCAGCCTCTGATTCCTCATAACTCGTGCTCCGATGATTCATTGACGAGAATCTCTGATGACCGGATTCGGCAAGGTCGTGTGAGTGCTCTGATTCATCCCATTCTTCAATCGGAAAGTGTCTGAGTTTTCGCGAAGAGCGCTGAATGCTGTCGAGAAAACTATTCTTTGCAATTTTCATTAGCCAGTTGTGTACGTGCTGTGGAATGTTATTTGAGGTGTCGTTTTGAGTGAGCATTACAGCGAGCGAAAGTTCATTTGCCTGATAATTGGTTTTGAAAAATTCAGGGAACCCCTTGAGTGCCTTTAAGAGCGTGTGCTGTAAAAGATCTTCGGCATCAGCTTCCTGGTGAGTTAGGCTTAGTAAAAATCTGAAGATAGAGTCCCAGTGCGATTGAGTGACTTGGGTGAAAAAACTATTCCAGCTCGTGACTTGGTGGGTCGTCAATCTGAAGTCTCCAAGCCGTCGTGAGTGGATGAAGCGGCAAGTGTTGTTCCCTTATAGAATTCAGACCCTCGGTAGGACTCAATGAGATGTAACAACGCAACGCGCCCGAATGAGGCAAGAGGAATGGCCAAAATCACTCCATAAAATCCAAACCAATCGCCAAAGCAAAGCACTGAAATAATAATGAGAAATGGATGAAGTCCAGAAAACTGCCCCATGATTTTTGGTGTGAGCAGAAATGCATCGAGTAGTTGGATGACTGCAAATCCAAGGAGAACTCCAATAGTCACCGATGCAGGTGAGTCGTTTGCTATAATGATGAGAAATGAAAATGAGCTGCCGACAATAATATCGAGATAGGGTATGATTCGTGCAATTCCAGTAAGCACTCCGACCGCAACTCCGCCTGGAAGGCCCGCTGTTGCAAATGCGAATGCATAGAGGGTTGATAAAAGGGAAATTACCAATAACTGCCCCCGCACCACTGCGCGCAAGGTTCTGTCCACTTGTAGGGCAAAGATTCTTACATTGCTTCTCAAGTCGGGAGGAATGAGGTGTTTCGTTTTTCTAAGAAGAAGTTTGAAGTCTTTCATTAGGAAAAATGAAAACACCGGAGCCAGAACTAAAGTGAGTGCCCAACCTGCAACAATTCTGGTGTTATCAATAATTCTTGAGATTGAAAAAGTATTTAGAATGAGTTC
>JBEAPS010000171.1:0-14036 GCA_041164285.1 Pseudomonadota bacterium | reverse complement strand
GACAATTCCTTTGCTGATGAACTGCGTCACCTTAAGCCGCTTCAATTCAGAGTGGACATAATTGAAAATTTCACGAACTCTGGGTTCAACGATTTGCATCAATTGACCTCGAGAAAATTCGCGAACGCCGCCGAGATGTTCAGCTGTCTGAAGCTGAAATACTTCATTTGCATCAGTCGGATTGAAATATGCGTGTGCGTAGTCTCGCTTAATTTGCTCGGCTTCCGTTTGTGTGGTTCTCAATCCAATGGCGATATCTTTGGTGATATGATGAGCACCGAATGGGAAATCTTTTGTGAAAATTGGGATTCCCGAAGAGTAAACGACAACGTGAGTGAGATGAGCACCAAAGTTAATACAAACCGCGCCCATTTCTCGCTCATCTGAATCAAGCACCGACTCAGCGGTACTGAGGCATTCATAACCTATCGACTCAACCAAAAGGCCAGCTTGATTCACCGCACGAATGAGATTCTGAATTTCAGCTTCGGGGGCGGAAACGCGATGATACAAAGCACCGAGTGAATTTCCATACATGCCGATCGGATTAATAATTCCCGGGCGCCCATCAACAATATAATGTCCGGTCATCATAGTGATCTGCTCATAACCAGACTTCAAGCTATGATTCTTCGCAAGTTGTAACAAACGTTCACTGTCGGTCGTTTTTACTTCGGTTGTTTTGAGCGCCAGTGACTCAGTGAAATTTTCAGAAATTGCATGAACACTCGCAAAGCTTAGACGAACCGAACTGATGTCAAAGCCAGTCTGCCTTTCAAGATCGTCGACAGCCTCACGAACGGATGCAGTTATCGATTCGAGATCAACAATCGTTCCGCGCCGGATGCCATTGTGGGGACATTGCGCAGCTGCAAAAATGTGAAACGAGCGATTTGAATGGTGACCATGTGAATGAGTGTCATCATCCGCAACTGCGTACCCACCATGATTTGAAAATCCGGAAAGCAGGTCGTTATTTTCGATAGAGGCTCTGCCAACCACCATTCGCGTTTGTGAGCTGCCAATGCTGAGGCCAACTTGAAATTGTGGCTGCTCCAATTGAACACTCATTACAATCCTCCGCGCTTAAGCTCAGAAAGTTGTTCGTTAATTTTAATGATAGCTTTGTCAGAGTAGCCCAAATCAATTTGGTCTACGACTGTCTTTTTGAGTTTGAGGTCATCGATCACCTGTCGCAGGCGCGAGAACTTCTGCTTGAAATCATTTTCGCCGAGAACGATATTGTAGCGATGATGACTGACCTGTGTCTCTGTGGGCAGAGATTGCAATGTAACCGCTGCGGCCAATCCGACCCTTGAGAGCTGGTTTTGGTAAGCGACTTTATCTTCGACGGCAACATTGAAGCCGGAAACCGCTTTCCAAAATACTTTCTCAACTTTCAACGGCAGTCGCTCTGATTCAAACATTGCATAAATATTAATAGTTTGCTGGCTCAGCCAGCGAACGTTGACACCTGCGGTGATACTTGGCCGAACGAAATAACCCTCGTAAGCTGTGCTCCTCTCACCCGAATATTTTAAATTCAGGGCAAGTTCTGGAGTTTCAATCTGCGGGAGATGGCCATAACTGCCGTTGGGAAGACTTCGAGAAATGATTTTAAATTGATTACCGATCAAAACCCTCTCGCTTCCTTTTCCCTGAAGAACCAGAAGTGGGGTTTGAGCCGTCACATCCACAAGAACACGGCCATCCAAGCCGGCTCGAATGCGAACTTCATCAACTCCGTCGAGCTTAGAAATTCTGGACATGAGTTTGTCCAAAAGCGCGGTACGAGTTGCCTTTGCCTTTTGCGCTTGATTCAACGTGTCTGATGCAATTTCAGAAATCTTTTCTCGCAAGTCGATCCTGAGGCAACGAACTTCGAGACGATCCGGTAAGTGCTCAATCACTCCGGTTAGCAAACGAGATGTTGAGTAGGCAATGAGTCCTGCGGAGGTCAATGCAGCAGTGAGTGCTAATGCGGCCATAGGCCATCGGAATTTTATGTTCTTCAGTGGACGGTAGAGCAGAGAAGACACAGCATTCCCAGTGATTCGGCAGAGACCGAGAACTCCCGACTGGAAAGACGAACCCTTTGAAGCCTTTCTGGCTTGTGGCGTCCGCGCCCCTTTTCGAGGGACGATGGTTTGCTTTTTCAGCTGAGACATATCTCCTCACATTCGGTTCAGTTCTTCCAAAAACTGATGACCGAGGCGTTGTATATCACCAGCACTGAGTGTGATGACAATAACTCCCGAGCATCCTTCGCTATCACCATCATGACGGTTAGCGATTGCTTTTGCGAGTGATACAGCCTGCTCGTGGTTTTGACAGGTCAGAACAGTGTCACGGCAATAATGTTCCCGCCGCGCACGAATGCGCTCCGCCAAGGATTCGTGGTCACACCCATCAATGGGAGACTCACCTGCGGAATAGACGGGCGTCACGATGACATGATCAGCGAAACCAAACGCATCCGCAAATTCATCCCCGAGATGCTTAACCCGAGAGTAACGATGAGGTTGAAAGATGGCACAGACCTTATGCCGTGGCCAAGACTCACGAATCCCCGAGAGAACCGTGCTGATTTTTTTCGGGTTATGGGCGTAGTCATCTACGACAGTGATACGTCCAATTTGACCAATTTGAGTGAAGCGATGCAGGACTCCTTGGAATGTCGAGATCGATTGGCCAACTTTGTCCAGGTCGAGATCGAGCGCAACTCCAACCACTACACTCGCAAGTGCATTTAGGATGTTGTACCGGCCAGGCATTTGCAGGGTTATGGGATCACGTTTTTGTCCAAACACTAAGGGTGTGAATCTTGAGGTTCCCCCTTCGGTGTGCACGTCGACAGCTTGTACGTCAGCACTTTCGTTGAATCCAAATGTGATGCAGCGCCTTCGAATGGATGGCAGCACCTTGCGCACGCCCTCATCATCAATGCAGGCACACACAGCACCGTAAAACGGAACCTTGTCTAAGAACGCACCAAAGGCATTTAAGATGTCTTGGTAGCTCTGATAGTGATCCATATGGTCGCGGTCAATGTTGGTGACGACTGCAATGGTTGGACTCAAACGCAAAAAGCTCCCATCGCTTTCATCGGCTTCTGCGAGAAACCAATCGCCCGTTCCCAGTTGTGCATTTGAGTGACTCGAATTCAATACACCGCCAATGACAATCGTAGGGTCGAGATTTGTGTCATGTAAAGCAGAAGCCATGATACTAGTTGTTGTCGTTTTTCCATGCGTTCCGGCAACAATGATTCCGTATTTAAGTCTCATGAGCTCCGCGAGCATCTCAGAGCGATGAATGATCGGAATCTTGAGTCTACGTGCATTTTCAATCTCGGGATTTGAGGCCGGGATGGCGCTACTCACAACAATCACATGCACAGCGCTAACGTTATCAGATGCGTGGGTTGAATAGACTTTCACTCCGAGTGATCGGAGTCGTAGGACAATTGGAGATTCCTTGAGATCGCTACCGCTCACCTGATATCCAAGATTGACAAGAACTTCAGCAAGACCTGACATTCCGATGCCGCCAATGCCAATAAAATGTATCTTATCGATTGCCTTGAACATGGCTTGCCAACCCTCCAATTTGGCGGATGTAAGCCTTCGCGTGAATTTGCGCCAGTATCCCTATAGAAAAAAGATTCGCAACGAGAGAAGAACCGCCAGATGAGATGAATGGAAGGGTGAGACCTTTCGTGGGCAAGAGGCCTGCGCACACTCCCATGTTTACGAGAGTAGAGGCAGCTAACATTGTCAAAAGTCCAGCAGTTACCATGCGTTGAAATGGCTCGTGAACAGCAATGAGAACTTGAAGGATGGAATAAAAAAGAATTCCATAAATAAGAAAAATAATCAGAAGACCAATGAACCCCATTTCCTCACCAATGACCGAAAGAATGAAATCTGTGTGAGCCTCTGGCAGGAAAAACAACTTTTGCTGGCTTCCACCTAATCCCTTTCCAAAAAGGCCACCGCTCGCGATGGCAACAAAAGACTGGATGACTTGAAATCCAGATCCGAGTGGATCCGAGAATGGATCGAGAAACGCCACAAGCCTCTTAAGCCGATATGGCGCCGCTATTGCAAGCGCCCCCATAACCGGAATGAGTAGTGCCAACCCCCCGAAAAAGTAACGTTTTGGAATTCCGTAAAAAAATAAAACTGAGGCCATACCGACAAAGAGAATCACGGTTGTCCCAAAATCAGGTTGCTTGAGAAGTACTCCAAAGGCGAGGAGCAGTGGCAACAAAGAAGTCCACCTAAATTTAGGTTTCGTAAGGCTGCCTGCAAAGAATAAAATCGATGTTATTTTCAAAAACTCACTGGGCTGGAGTTGGAATCCCATAAAGGTGACCCAACGCGCTGCACCGAGAATACGCTTTCCAACGACGGGGGCTAAGGTTAGTGAGGTGAGAGCCAGCGAGGCAAGAAAAAGGTACAGCGACCATTTTTGTAGTTTTTCAATCGGAAATTTGGCACCAACGAATGCTGCTAGAGCGCCTGGAAGTAGAAACAGGATCTGCTTTTTAGCAAAGAGGAATTCATCATCATATTTCTGTGCTGCGTAAACGCTTGAAGCGCTGTAAACAAAAAGCAGACCAAATGAAATCAGGGCGATGACAGGAAACCAGAGTGTTTGACCGCCATAAGCATCAAACTGGTTGAAATTGTATTCCTCGGTTGGTGTCGCATTGTTCATCATCAACTCCAGGGATCAAATCCATTGAAGGGTCACTTTGATGATACTTGTTTCTCTGCCCATTGCCGAAACATGTCACCGCGATGTTCAAAATTTTGAAATTCATCAAAACTTGCGCACGCTGGGCTAAGTAAAATGATGTCTCCGTCTTGGCTCTCTTCAAGCGCGAGTTGAGCTGCATCGAGCATTCGCGCTGAAGACTGAGCGAGCAGACTGTGCGGACTGATTTGCTCTACAATCACCTGGGCAGCTTTACCAAATGGATAGATTTTTTTAATTTGATTGCCCAGGTAGCTTAGGAAGGGAGTATAAGAATCGCCTTTAGGTTCACCGCCAAGCAGCAGTCGGATTCCCGAAGGAAAACTTTTAACTGCGACAACTGCGCTTTCAACATTCGTTGCTTTTGAATCGTTGATTATTCGAACTGATATTGGCTGACCTGTTGAGGTAACAAATTGACTTCCTTTACTGATCTCCTCGAGTCTATGAGCAAGGTGGACGTAATTACTGTTTTCAGACTCCCATTGTGAAATTACCGTAGATTCTTGAGCGCCTAGCGAAAGAGCTGCTATCGAAGCACTGAAAACGTTGACTTGATTGTGGGGACCTTCGAGTACAGGCCTTTGTATGCACATCTGCAAGGCGTCTTTACGCTCAATGCTATTTAAAAGGATAGCGGTCAGTGGCAAATTCCCAGAAACTGGACTTTCCAACCAAGCGTGTGTGACCTCAGTTTCCAAATTGCGCACAATTGATCGTTCCGTCATATGTCCATAACTAGGCCGGGGAAGGAAACGAGCTAGTTGTGATTGTTGAGGATTCAATATGCTGGTGCGTTCAATTGGGTAAGAGGTGAGGTCCTTTGACTGTGAGTCATCAAGAAAACCATAACTTAGGACAACACGGCTTTCTGGAAGCGCACAGCCGTATTTAATCGCCTGCTGAAATACCGGGGCGTCAACAATGTTTGTGCCACTTGCTTTTGTCAGTAAGACCAGGCGCCATTTTGCTTTAAAATACTCGCCCAAATTCCCATAGCGAGCTTGGTGGTCGTTTTGGAGATTTAGAAAAACGCTGACGTCAGGTCTGAGGCTGTAAGTGGTTTCCAATTGATAACTGCTTAATTCTACAACGAAGCAGTCGTACTCATTTTCGGAAAGCAGGGCGTCGGATAAAGGTGTTCCATAGTTTCCACACGCGATCGCTTTTCGTCCAGCTCTCTTCATGAGTTGAGCGAGGTAATGAGTGGTCGTGCTTTTTCCATTGGTACCAGTGATTCCAATGACAGTCGCCTCGGGCGGTAAAAACCAGCTGGCACATTCAATTTCACTGACGACGGGGATGCCGGAGTTGAGGGCAGCGGCTGGGAGTGGTCGGTCCAGTGCAATGCTTGGTGAAAGAACAATGAGTTCAGCCTCAATCAACATGCGGTCGATCGAATGGACTCCCTCCTCAAAGGGAATATTCAGTCTATTCAAGGTCTCTTTGCCTTCAGCACTGATTGGTCCAGCGTCGGAGACAAACACAATGGCGCCATGTTTTTTAAGTAATTGTGCTGCCGCAAGTCCGCTCTTGGCGGCTCCAGCGATCCACACTTGCTTTTGATCGATTTCTGTTTTCATCGGAGTTTCAGACTCAGAATGCTAACAAGGGCAAGTATAAAACTGATGATCCATGCTCGAATTGTAATTTTTTGCTCAGGCAGGCCACCTTTTTCAAAGTGATGGTGAATGGGTGCCATCCGAAATACGCGCTTTTGCCTCACTTTATATGAACCAACTTGAATAATGACAGAGAGAGCTTCAACGACAAACACTCCCCCCATGATAACGAGAAGGATTTCATGACCAGTGATCATGGCCACTGCACCGAGAATACCGCCGAGGGGGAGAGCGCCGGAGTCGCCCATAAACACCTGCGCCGGCCACGTATTATACCACAAGAATCCAATCGAGCTTCCAATGATCGCTGCTAGAAAAACTGTCAGCTCTCCCGAGCCAGGCACAGTGTGGTAGTAAAGATACTTTGCAATCACGACATTTCCAGTCACATAGCTAAGAACGAGGAGAGCAATTGAGCATGTGATGACTGGTCCAATCACGAGACCATCGAGACCATCAGTCAAGTTGACTGCATTGCTTGAACCTACCAACACAAAATAAGCGAAAATAATATAGAGCCATCCCAAATTAAGTGAGGCGTCTTTGAGAAAGGGCAGATAAACTTTTGTAATCGCAGATTCGCCTGCTTGGAGTGCTTCGGTGAAGGAGGGTTGATTGAGGTGCCATGTCAATGCGACAAAAGCACCTAGAGAAAGGCCTAAGTATTTGTAGCGACTCGAAAGGCCCTTCGGGTTCTTCTTCGAAATTTTGAGGTAGTCATCGAGAAATCCCACGGCACCGAAACTCAACGTGACAATTGTCAATGTCCACAAATGGTGGTTGTTGAGGTCCATCCAAAGGAAGGCACTCATTAATGTAGAAAAAAGTATAACGATACCCCCCATAGTGGGCGTCCCTTTTTTCTCAAGATGAGTTGCTGGTCCAAGCTCACGTATCGGTTGACCAAGCTTTAAGGCGCGCAGCCTTCGAATGAGTGGTGGGTACAATACGAGTGAAAGTAGAATGGAAGTTATGAGTGCGACAATGGCACGACTTGACAAATAGGTCAGAGCGTTGAGTTTTGGTTCGAACTGAGTGAGTCTCTGGAGCATTAGTAAAAGCATAAAAAGCCAATCCCCAATTTTTAGAATTCAAGTCAAACGTTTGAGCGCATCTTGGGCAACAGAGCGGTCCGAAAACGGCAACTTTTTCGAGCCAATTATTTGATAGTCTTCGTGGCCTTTTCCTGCGATCAGTACGACATCGTTTGCACATGCTGTGTCGATTGCGGCAAAGACTGCTTTCCTTCGGTCTGGCTCCGTATGAATCACATCTCTGTTTAAATTGTCTATTCCGCTTATAATGTCATTGATAATTGCGTCGGGAGACTCCGTTCGAGGATTGTCAGATGTAATCCATACGTAATCAGACAAGCGCGCAGCAGCTTCACCCATCAATGGCCGTTTTGTTGGATCGCGGTCGCCGCCGCATCCAAAGACACAAATGAGCCGACCACCTATGGGTAGAAGCCTGCGACAAGTGGCAAGTGTCTTTTCAAGTGCATCGGGAGTGTGGGCGTAGTCGACCAAAACGCTGGGGACATTTTTGCTTACAGTCGCTACAAGAGCGGGCTCGAGCCGACCAGCAATAGAACGTACGTTCTGTGTTGCAGTGGCGACCTGCTGCAGAGGATAACCCAAAGTGATCATCAAAGCGGCGCTGGCAGCGAGATTTTCATGTTGAACATCACCAAGGAGTGGAACCTGATACTGAAATGGGCCAGTGCAGCGATGCAGGTCGCTCCACAAAGCCCAATGCCCCGAGATGCCATGCACTGAGCTATTGGTATGTGTACGTTCGAGATAGAGACAATCAGAAAATTTCGCATCGGCAAAACTGAAAAAGTTAGACTTTTCGATAGGAGTTCCAAAACCTATACACAAGCGAGACTTGCCCTGTGCGGCTTCCATCACTCGCTGCCATTGGGGATCTGAGCAATTGACGACAACGTGTCCACGCGGATTGAGGTGCTTTCGAAAGAGCTCGAGTTTTCCTTCAAAATAGTTGTTCATGTTGCCATGATAATCGAGGTGATCCTGACTTAGATTTAGGAATGCGGCACTTTGAGCCTGCCAAAGGCTCATGCGGTTTTCACACAGTCCTATGCTGGTTGCCTCCATGACAACCTGTCTGCAATCACAAAGTGAATCTGCCTGCATGAAGGCTGCCAGCAAGCCTGGAAAATCTGGCATTGTTGGATAGCTATTAGCTGAACTGATGCCTGCAACCTGAACGCCCAAGGTTCCCAGCCTAAGCACTGGTTTTTGACTCAGATCCTCGAGCATTTGAGAGGCAATTTGGGTCGTGCTTGTTTTACCGTTAGTTCCGGTGATCGCGAGAGTAGTCCATTCGGGCTGTTTGAGTCCACTTACGACATACAACAAGAGGTCTCTGGCCTGTGCACTCGAAGTAGTGACAATGAGGCAAGGGTGCTGCTTTATTTCTTCATACCACTTAGGCGTGCCCTGTGTACTCGCGAGTTCTTGCAATGCGTCGTCTTGCGCAATGACAATGTGACCCTGATTGAGCAATTCTTCTGCCTGTGTGTGAGAGTCAAACCGTGTCGTTTTGATCGCAATAAAAATACAAGGCTCAATGTGCTCACTTAGCTTGCGCGTATCCCAGAGAATTACTCTTTTTAATGAATCCGAATTGCGTCGCAGTGCCGAAGACTCAACGGGCACATCTGCAAGAAGATTTTCAGCCTCAAGTATCAGGAGCGCAGTGCCTGGCTCAATTCTAAATTGATCTTCCGGTTTAGTGTCGAGCATTGCCCCCCCGCGCATCCTTATTTTCTGCTAAGGGAGACTTCAATATGTTCTTAGTTTCGGAGTCAAGTTGGATGAGACCCTGAGAGTTCAGATAGTTGATTGACTTCTGTCCAATCTCTGAGAAGACCGGTCCAGCAAGAAGTCCTCCATAGGCAGGTCGAACTTGTGGCTCGTCAATAACAACAGTGATTGCTAGTTTTGGACGATTCGCAGGAACGATTCCAGTGAACGCAGCGATGCGCTCGCTGTATGATTTTGTTTTCGGGTCATACTTCTGCGCAGTGCCGGTTTTACCGGCAACTGGTATTCCGGGGATGGCTGCCAATTGGCCAGTCCCGTCTTCTTCTTCGACTACTGTCGTCATCATTTTTGTTATGAGGCGAGCTGTTTGTGGTGCTAGAACTTTGAGGGGCGGCAATTGCAGATCCGCTGCACTTCTCTGATCGGCTCGCGCCAAGATGCGTATCCCCGGATCGGTTCCGTCGTTTGCAAGAATTGCAATCGAACGAGTCAGTTGAAGAGGACTGATGGCAATGCCTTGTCCGAATGACATATTAGCAAAACGCATTTCCGACCATGAGGAAGGTTCTCCCACTCGTCCACCCCATTCTCCGGGAAGGCCAGTTCCTGGGGAACGAATGAGTCCAAATGAACTCAGTGCATCATAGAACACACTCCGACCAAGTCGCTGTGCAATTTTATAGGTGCAAATGTTGCTACTGACTTTGATAATTTCCGCTGGAGTCAGATATTTGTGTGGATGGGTATCGCGGATTTTTCCGCCAGGGAGAGTCATCGTTCCATTTTCACAATACAGACGCTCTCTTGCACTCAAACGTTTCTTGTCGATCGCCTTAGCAACAAAGAGTGGTTTCACGACAGAGCCGAGCTCGAGAGCATCCATCAATGGACGAAACCGACGCGTTTGTGGCTGCCCAGAAGGAGGATGGTTTAGGTCATACGCTGGGTAGCTCGCGATCGACAAAATTTCGCCAGTATTCACGTCCATGACTACGGCCGAGCCCGCTTTTGCTTTTGCCT
The DNA here is from genome assembly GCA_041164285.1 of Pseudomonadota bacterium. GTDB lineage: Bacteria > Bdellovibrionota_B > Oligoflexia > Silvanigrellales > Silvanigrellaceae > RFOM01. The sequence continues at coordinate 3,841 of JBEAPS010000171.1, read as the reverse complement.
TTTTAACACCGTCGCGGAGCGCGTTTTCTGTCATTGTTTGAATTGAAAGGTCAATTGACAACGCGAGTGGCGCAATTTCGTTTTCTGGCTGAGCAGCACCGTTGGGGCTAATGAGCGTCATGTCACCCCGAGCGTCACGCGTGACTTTGGCAATAATTGGGGATCCATTCAGGCTCGAGTTGTAGACAGATTCAACGCCTTCTAGTCCCACATTATCTATTCCAACAAATCCAATAAGGTGAGCCGCAGCTTCCTTTTCTGGGTAGATGCGCTTGGGTTCTTGCGCGATGCCAATGAAGTCTCGCCACTCGGCGAGGTCACCCATCCGCTCAAATTCGGCAGGGTCAACGTGACGGCGTAGCCAGGCGAACCCCTTTCTTGTTTTTTGCAATCCGGTGAGGGTTTTAAGTGGCACGTTGAGCACTTGAGCCACATTTTTGAGGCTTTGTTTGTCCTTTGGCAACCGTTTTGGAATTGCAAAAAGGCTTGGATAAAGAACACTTACAGCAAGTGTTCGACCGTTTCTATCTACAATTTTTCCACGGGGTGGCGAAAGTTTAATTTCTGATTCAAATTGTTTTACCGCCTTGCTCCGAAGTCGTTCATTGATTTCCGTTGGTAGAATTGAAAGCTGCGCATATCTACCAATCATGAATAAACCGGCAATGGCTAATCCGCCCGCAAAGAGTTTCACACGCAGCGGTGTGTCGGAGTACACACGGTCTTTTCGAGTTCTCTGAATTGATGACACGAGCTGATCCTCTATTTTGGTGGCCGGATATGCGGACGAATCACATCCGATCGGCTCGGCAAATTCAGTGGTGAGGATTGACCGTCTGCTGTTCTTTTAACTTTCGACTCTCGAACCGATCGTTGCACTGAAGCGAGTTGGCTCTCAAGTTCTGTGTTTTTCTGGAGAAGCTGTCGCTCTTCGGCTTTCAATCGACCCAGCTCGTATCCGATCGCATATGTTTTTGTTCGGAGAGCTGCAACTGGAATTGCAGCAACTACAACCAAAGCAAAGCAGAGAATGCTGGCATCGATCTTTTTGAGCCCTATTTTCATTAAGCAGCCTACCCCCAAATAAACTGGTATCGATTTGGCTCATTTCGGATCGCTGAAACAAAAGCCACGAAGCCGAGCAGAACGAGAGCGCGGATTGAGTTTGACCTCTTCGTCGCTTGCAAGAATTCCACCACGCGGAGTTTCTGCACCAAAACTTTTGCGATCAGATGCGGTTTGGGTAGGAATTCCCATTTGTGACTCAAGCCAGTTTTGTTTGTCATTTTTCTTTTTTTGCGCTGGACTGGCACACGCATTCTCCCAAGCTCGGAAGTACTGTTTCACAATTCTGTCTTCGAGCGAATGGAAGCTGATGAGTGCAGCAGTGCCATTGTTCGAAATGATTGAGGGTATATCCTGCAGGAGGCTTTCAACTGAACTGAGCTCCTCGTTGACCGCAATTCTCAGTGCCTGAAATATCCGGGTTGCAGGATGCACTCTGCTTTGATGATAGCCCAAGACGCGAGCGACGTATTCAGCAAATGTAACTGTATTTGACATTGGAAGAGTGCCTAAGGATCGGTCTTTGACAATTGCTTTAGCAAGTGCACGTGCACGTGGCTCTTCACCGTAGCTCGTAAAAATCTGCGACAACTCTGACTCGGTTGATGTTTCGATGAGTTGCTTGGCTGTGATCCCATTTTGGTTGTTCATTCGCATATCGAGAGGACCGCTTTTCAAGAATGAGAAACCGCGTTCGGCATGGTCAAGCTGAGGTGAACTGACACCAAGGTCAGCGATAAGTCCGTTGAGCTTTTTTGTGGGCCGGTTGCTTTTGAGCCACGCTGGCAGTTGCGAGAAATTCTCGTTGATGAGAGTGACCTTCGGAGAGGAGTCAGCCAACTGAGACCTCTCTTTCCAAAGCGCTATCCGTTCTGACGCTACTTGCAGAGCTAATGAATCTTGATCGCAACACACAATTTCAATCTTTCGAGAGCTAAGGTTTGACCGCTGAACCTTCGTCGTCAGCTGCTCAAGCAGATGGATTGTGTGTCCTGCTCCCCCAAGCGTGCAGTCTGCAAAGAGCAGGTCATCTTGGTTTTGGTATTTCTCAAAATTCGCTAAAACGAGTTCAATAGTTTCAGCCTTGAGCACTGTCACATGGTCGAATTTTGTCATGATTGCTCCCGCTCGTTCGGTGTCAAGACTCTGGCGTTAGTGCAAATTCATATGCCAAAATAATGAGCAAAGTGTTTAAAGCTTTCAAGAGTCGTTCCGAACAATCCTGTGTGTAATGGGCCTTGGTCCAATTTTGGAACACCTGAGTGAGGGTCTCCAGTGATGATGCGTTTTCGTCCGCTCTCTAAATTAAGAAGTTACTTGCTTCCAGCCGTCGCGGCAATTCTTTTGTCTGTTGGTCCAGTGGGCTGTAGTTCAACCGGCGAAGAGGAGCCAAACGTTGAGCTTGATGGCGCAGCTTCTGGTGAAGAAGCTTCCGAGAACGGAGGCAACAACGAAAACTCTTCGAACAGTGAGAATGCGAACGAAAACGCAAACGCCGAAGAAGAGGGTGGCGAGAGCAACAATCCGCTCGGCAATGAGCTTAATAACGCCATTGGTGGCGAAAACAATGGTGATGGCGAAAACTCCCAGGTCGCTGATGGCAACTCGAATGAGGGCTTTGGCAACAATGCAGTTGACAACTCGGGCGAGGGTATGAACGCACTCGCAGCCGAAGCGGCAACTGACAATGCGTTACAGGGTTTTGGGAACGACGCTGGTGTTGCAAGTGCTGCCGACGCCAATACATCGAACCCATTTGCAGAGAATTCAGGCTTTTCCAACTCATCACCGTTTCCAAATTCAGCTGAATCTGTTCCTTCGGAACCAATGAACGCTTACAGCGCAGCAGAGTCAGGTTCGACAGGAGAAGTGGTTGGGTATGGTTCGCCAACGGATGCGACTGGAGTTAGCTCTGAAGGAGAAGGTGTGGGCTCCGCGGCGGGTGGTTCCGAAGGAGTGGCGGCAGGTGGTCCTAAGTCGCTGCCGGAGCAAGGGTCAAAGATGGCTTACTATGTCATGAGAGGAGACACTCTCGGTACCATCGCGCAAAAGATTTACGGTTCGCGCAGTAAGTGGAAGGCGTTACAAAGCGAGAACAGTCTTGCAGACGCGAACAAGATCTACCCAGGTGACGTCATTTATTACAACCTGAACGAGAGTTCACAAGCATTTGCGCAAGGCTACGAGATGGGAGCCCGACAATTTCACACAGTTGCAGCTGGAGACACTTTGTCCCGAATTGCCTCGAAGTACTACGGTACACAGGGTGCATGGCGCACTCTTTGGAAAGAGAACCCTCAAATACTGAACCCGGATAGGATTCGCGTTGGTACTACACTGTCCGTCAGAGTGAGCAGCAAGGTCGCGGTCCGAGATGAGAATGACTATGAAATCGAAGAGGCGAAGTATGAGGACAGTCAAGTGGATGCGGGCGAAGACGAAGAACTGCCTGAAGGCAGCGCACTCACCGCAGTGGCCGTGGTTAATGAATAAGTAGCCAGAAGAGTTCAGAATCGCTATTTTTCGCATCAATGAGACCGAGAACATCGAGCCGCACCATCACAGGGTGCGGCAATTCTATTTGCAGCCCAGGAGATTCAGAGACGTTAAGATCGAAAAAGCCGATTGCTTTCTTTTCTTCTTGAATCTGGCGCATAGTATCAGCATTTAGAAAGGCACCATCAATCAGTGGCCATCTGAGTGTCTTCGTTTCCGAAAGAATTTGGAAATTTTCATTAATCGTTTCAGCAAGCGCCGAAATTGGCTCTTGCAAGAG